>NZ_VOXR01000064.1:0-10057 GCF_013420645.1 Acinetobacter sp. C15 | reverse complement strand
GAACTCAACCATTTTAGCTAAATCCTTGTTTATCAACAAGTTTTTATCAACATCACCGCCGATGGATGTGCATTATAGAGCAAATAAAACCTGACGCAACCCCTATTTTTAATTATTTTGGGAAATATATCTTAACTGTATTTTTTATGATCAATTTCAGGTTTTTCAGTTTATTTTTTATCCTTTTCTTTCATTTTTATTTTAGTTAGACTGCGGCCATAATTTTATTTTTAACTTTTTATAAAAATGCCTTCTCTCCCCTTACACAAAACACTGTGTTTTTTGCTGTGTTTATGTTTGCACCCTGCCCATGCCAATAGCCCAACCGCTGGTACACCCCAAATGATGTATGCCATTTTAAGTTATGCCAAATGGGAGCAAAACACGCCGAATATTTGTATTGTGAATAATCCGGCGCTAGCACAACAATTTAAAAGCCAGCGTAGCGCACAGCATGTTTATAAAATCAGCCCACTACAATTAGACGATTTAAAACAGACCAGTTGTCAGGCCATTGTCTTTTCTAACCTAAGCCCGCGTGAAGAACAGAATATTCTGAACAATGCAGTGCGTTATCCCGCCTTAAGCATTAGCACTACCAATTCAGCCTGTGAACTGGGCAGTGTCTTTTGCCTTTACCAGAAGAAAAATCAGCAGTATTCATTTAGGGTGAATATGCAAAGTCTGACGCAATCGCAGGTACATATTGACCCCCGGGTATTATTACTGGGTAAAAACGGGGGCCTAAAGCATGAATAAGCCCAAAGCAGTATCGCTACGACGTATTTTCCGTTCCTACCAGCTGGTGATTTTTATTCTGACCTTTGGTTTATGCCTAGGTATTTTTTGTGTGGTGTCTAATTACACCCTGGAAGTTATGCCAAACAGAGTTTGAGTATTTTATCCGGTTCTCTGGCAGAGCGGATTCAGCCCGCTGTGGTCTTTCATGACACCTATACAATTCAGAAGATTCTGACTGAATATGCCGAGCAATATCCGATTCATTCGATTCAAGTCATCGCAACCAATGGTGAGGTCCTGTCGACCATTCATCATCATCAAAATGCGTTACCGTTTATTCAGTATTTACTGGACTGGCTGTATTTTCGTGAGCCAGTGACAGTCGAGATTCAGCATCAGCAGCAAAATTTTGGACAACTGGTGGTCTATGGCAATGCCTCCACCCATGTCAGTTTTTTCTATACCATTCTACTGGCGCTGACCATTAGCTTTATTTTACTGCTGGCCTCACTGTTCTGGTCGGCAAATGCGGTTTACCGACATTTGATGAAAGCGGTCAATCCACTGGTACAGACCACCCAGACCATCAGCACCAATAAAAATTATCAGCTACGCCTGCCCTCGTCTGAAATTTCTGAGTTTCAGGAAATTAATCGCGTGGTAAATGAACTGCTGGACAAAATTGAAGCCTCAACCCGGGCCCTGCAACATGAAAATCATCAATTGTCGCATCAGGCCCGTCATGATGGACTGACCCAACTTCCTAATCGTGAATATTTCCATCAAATGCTGGCACAGAGTTTTGCCCAAGGTACGCAAGACAGCATTGCCCTGCTGTTTATTGATAACGATAACTTTAAAGAAATTAATGATCGCCACGGCCATGCCGCCGGTGATGCCGTGCTGCTGGAAATGGCCAAACGCTTGCGCCAAGCGTTAAACCAGCATGATTTTATGTCCCGCCTCGGTGGTGATGAGTTCGCAATTATTGTAAAAAATATTGAAGATCATCATGATTTAATTAGAATAAGTGAAAATTTACTCCACTGCTGTCGCCAGCCTTTAATTTTTAATCATCATCCTATTTATTTCAGTTTTAGTATTGGCATCGCACTCGCGCAGTCAGCATCATCTCCTGAAATGCTGATCAATAATGCAGATATGGCCATGTATAAGGCCAAGCAGCTCGCACAACACTGGTACATTTTTGCAGAGCACGGGCGCATGGCCAAAGGTTAGTTTATTCATGTTAAAACATATTTTTAAAACTGCTTGTCTGCTGCTTGCACTGACTACCCTCAGTGCCTGCATGAGTCTGGGGCAGCTCAATTACAAACAGGCCCGCATGCTCAAGCAGGAAGGTTTTAGCCTGACCAGCGAGGGCTGGAGCTTAAGCCTACCAGAAAAACTGCTGTTCGGTTTTGATCAGGCCGAGATCCAGGCACACAACCAGCAAGCTTTACAGCAACTCTCAAGCAAGTTGCTGAAATATAAACTGGATAAAGTCAAAATTATTGGACATAGCGACAATGTCGGTGACCTGGCCTATAACCTTAAGCTGTCCGGAGAACGTGCTGAAAATGTCGCACAAATTTTTATGCAACAAGGTTTTCGACCAGTGAATTTACAGGTAATTCCTCGCGGTGCAGAACAGCCGCTGGTACCAAACACCTCTCCTGAAAACCGGGCGATGAACCGTCGTGTAAATGTGGTGATTGTGCCTTAAGTATTTTGCTACTTTGTAGAATCAGCCTCTTGCAGAGGCTTTTTTTATGGGGAGATTTTATCAGCAGACTTAAATTTCAGGCATAAAAAAACCGCTTAACGCGGCATCTTTTATCTTTCAACTTTAGGGAAATTGGTCGGAGCAGTAGGATTCGAACCTACGACCCCCTGGTCCCAAACCAGGTGCACTACCAGGCTGTGCTATGCTCCGATTTTCAACTTTAAAAGTTGGGGTGAATGACGGGATTCGAACCCGCGACAACTGGAATCACAATCCAGGGCTCTACCAACTGAGCTACATCCACCATCAATTAGTTCTACAATACCAAGCCACCAAAATGGCGCGCCTGACAGGATTCGAACCTGTGACCATCCGCTTAGAAGGCGGATGCTCTATCCAACTGAGCTACAAGCGCTTAACCGATGATACCAAAAACACATCGTTGCCTTGAGAAATTGGTCGGAGCAGTAGGATTCGAACCTACGACCCCCTGGTCCCAAACCAGGTGCACTACCAGGCTGTGCTATGCTCCGTTTCATCTCAGCTTTTCGTGTATCGCACATCGTGCGGTACGGTGTGCATTCTAGGCGCGACGCCCGTGGACGTCAACACCTATCTTTAAAAAAATATGAAAAATCTCTTCAACCGCTTATTTATCAAGCATTTTAGACATTTTTCAATCAATTTTTAGCGTTTTAGCTGCGCACTGAAGTTTAACATGCGATCGAGCGGTAATTTGGCGCGTTCTGCCAGCGTAGGATCAACAAAAATTTCCTGATCACCCTGCTGTAAAACCTGCAAAATCCCATCTAGTTCGTTCATAGCCATCCACGGGCAATGCGCGCATGAACGACAGGTCGCGCCTTCACCGGCGGTCGGCGCTTCCACCAGAATCTTGTTCGGTACCGCCTGCTGCATTTTGTAGAAAATCCCGCGGTCGGTCGCCACAATTAAACGCTCATGTGGCAAAGTCTGGGCAGCCTTGATCAATTGCGAGGTACTGCCGACTGCATCAGCAATATCCACCACCGATTCTGGTGATTCTGGATGCACCAGCACCGCTGCATCCGGATAAAGCGCTTTCATTTGTGCAATCCCGCGGGCACGGAATTCTTCATGCACGATACAGGCACCATCCCAGAGTAGCATGTCTGCGCCCGTTTTTTTCTGGATATAACGACCCAAATGCTGATCCGGTGCCCAGATAATTTTTTCACCCAGGCTATCGAGATGCTCGACAATTTCAACCGCACAGCTTGAGGTTACCACCCAGTCGGCACGGGCTTTCACAGCAGCCGAGGTGTTGGCATACACCACTACGGTATGATCAGGATGGGCATCGCAGAATTGGGTAAATTCATCTACCGGGCAGCCCAGGTCGAGTGAACAGGTGGCTTCCAGCGTCGGCATCAGCACTGTTTTCTCAGGTGACAGGATTTTGGCGGTTTCGCCCATAAATTTCACCCCGGCCACCACCAGGGTTGACGCTGCATGATCACGACCAAAACGTGCCATTTCCAGTGAATCCGATACACAACCACCCGTCAGCTCTGCCAGCTCTTGCACTTCAGGATCGCAATAATAGTGTGCCACCAGTACTGCATCACGTTTTTTAAGTTCGGCCTGAATTAAGGCAAATTTGGCCTGCTTGGCTTCTTCAGTTAAATGATTTTCTTTCGGTTCACCCAAACGGTCTAAATGCGCCTGCACAATCGACTTTGCTTCATTGGCAATTAAAATGGTCGCATCATTCATAACAACGTCTTCTCTATCGAAATGCTTGTTTGCACAAGCAGTTACATCAGCAATTGGTCAGTGTCAGCGCTTGACCAATCATTAAAAATACAGCGTTGTAAAAAAGCCTCACAACGGAGGCTTTTTCAGAAATACATCAGGGACTTAAGAACGGTAGTCTGCATTAATCTTGACATAATCATAAGATAAATCGCAGGTATAGACGGTATCTTGAGCCTGGCCACGACCTAAATCTACACGAATGGTCATTTCCTGCTGCGCCATGACACGTGCGCCGGCTTCTTCGGTATAGTCCGCTGCGGCGCCGCCATCTTTACAGATTTGTACATCATCTAACCAAACCTGAATTTTTTCAACGTCTAAATTTGGCACGCTCGCATAACCAATGGCCGCCAGAATACGGCCCCAGTTTGGATCTGAGGCAAAAATAGCGGTTTTTACTAGCGGTGAATGAGCAATACTGTAAGCAATATCGCAACATTCCTGGGTATTTTGTCCACCTTCGACTGCAACGGTAATAAATTTGGTCGCGCCTTCACCATCACGCACAATCAGCTGCGCCAGACGTGTCATCACCCGGGTTAAAACCTCTAATACTACGGCATAACGCGGATCTTCGGTCGAGCTAATTTCTGTACCACCGGCTTGGCCAGTTGCAATGAAGATACAGGAGTCATTGGTTGAGGTATCGCCATCGACAGTGATGCGGTTAAACGAGACATTAACCGTACTACTCAACAGTTGCTGTACCAGTTCACGGCTGATTGGAGCATCAGTGGCCACATAACCAAGCATGGTCGCCATATTCGGGCGAATCATGCCGGCACCTTTAGAAATACCGGTCATGGTATAAGTGATGCCATCCAGTTCAAACTGCTCAGATGCACCTTTCGGTGTGGTATCTGTGGTCATAATACCGCGGGCAGCGTCGTCCCAGGCATCGGCACGCAAGCTGTCTAAGGCCGGTTGTAAACCCGCAGTTAAACGCTCAATTGGTAACTGCTCGCCAATCACACCAGTAGAAAACGGCAATACTTCGGCGGTCTGTACACCCGCCAGTTCAGCCAGCTTGGCACAGGTTGCTGCTGCATTTTGCATACCGGTTTTACCGGTTCCGGCATTAGCATTGCCGGTGTTAATCACTAAATAGCGTGGATTACCCGCCTGCAGATGCGCTTTACAGATATGCACAGGTGCTGCACAAAAGGCGTTTTGGGTAAACACACCGGCGACATTGGCGCCTTCGGCCAGTTCAAAAATAACAAGGTCACGTCGGTTCTTATAACGAACATAGGCTTCTGCTGTCCCAATTCTCACCCCTTTGACCACATGCATCTGTGGCATAGAAACGTCACCTACTGCCATTTTTAAACGTCCAACTAGTTAATAATTCAGTGTGCACAGCTTAGAACAAAATCAGGAAAAAATCGAGCAGAACCCATCATCCACAAAATTGTGGCCAGACTCAACTGCCGTGCAATAAAAAACCAGCCCGCAGGCTGGTTAGTGTTGTGTGCTTGATCCTTAGTTTTTGGCCAGTTGCGCAGCTTCGTTTAATAAAGCCTGTTTGGCTTTTTGCTGGCTTTCTGCAGACAGGGCCGGGTTAGAAGCAACAATGCGGTCGGCATTGGCAGCATTGGCCGGAGCAATGGCTGCAGTCTGGAGCACAATCGGACGTTTATTCGGGTTGGCAAAGGTATAACGGATACCGGTACGTGGGCTTGCAACCGTCACCTGGTCATTATTGACCACTGCTTGGGTGGTGCTTACACCGACTGCGGCCTGAACTTTTGCCGGCGTGGTGGTTTGGGTATTGGCAAAAGCCAAAGCAGGCGTTGCTAAAGCAACAATCAGTAAAGGTTGTAATACTTTTTTCATTGTGTTTTCCACTTTTCGGTGTGCAATGTGCAACTAAATACCATTTAATTTCCTGCACTGCAATCTGTATTCACATCTTGCAAAACTATTCAAACACTTAGCGGAATAAAAAAAAGCAGAATCGAAATTCTGCTTTTTGCGAGATGTTTTGAATGGCTTAGATTTTGCCGTGGCACTGTTTGTATTTCAGACCTGAACCACATGGACATGGTGAATTACGGCTTGCCGGTGGCGTAAACACCGTTTCGGTTGGGGTTGTCTGCTGCGCATCGGCTTCGAAAGTTTCACCGGTCAGACTGTCCACATCGGCATGAGACAGATTCAGCTGCATCGCCTCGGCTTGTGCCTGTTTCTGTGCTTCAAGTTCAGCCAGTTCTTCAGCTGTTGGTACGTGTACGCGAGACAAGTCAGTCACGACATCAGACTTGATCACAGCGAGCATGTTCACAAACAGGTTAAAGGCTTCTTTCTTGTATTCCTGCTCCGGATTCTTTTGCGCATAACCACGTAAATGAATGCCTTGACGCAAGTAATCCATTGCCGCCAGATGGTCTTTCCAGTGACGATCCAGCGAGTTGAGCATAAAGTGACGCTCCAGCATGGCTGCAGATTCATCACCCATTTGCTGACGGCGGCTGTTATAACGAGCCACCAGCTCATCAGAAATACGTTCGACCAGACCTTCTTCATCCAGACGGCGATCTTCTTCTAACCATTGGTTAATTGGCAGATCTAAAGCCAGATCTTCACGTAACGCCTGCTCCAGACCGTCAATATCCCACTGATCATGAATCGACTCTGGTGGTACATAGTTGGCAATCACGCCCTGAATCACTTCACGGTGCATTTCTTCGATGTAATCTTGCAATGAGTTTGCGGCAAGAATTTCATCACGCTGTGAGTAAATAATCTTACGCTGTTCATTGTTGACGTCATCGTATTTCAACAGGTTCTTACGGATATCGAAGTTACGTGCTTCAACTTTGCGCTGGGCATTTTCAATCGAACGCGACACCATTTTGTGTTCAATGGCTTCATCTTCTTTCAGGCCCATGGCACGCATCATGGCCACCACACGATCACCGGCGAAAATACGCATCAGGTCATCTTCAAGTGACAGATAGAAACGCGACACACCCGGGTCACCCTGACGACCGGCACGACCACGCAGCTGGTTATCAATACGGCGTGATTCATGGCGTTCAGAACCAATAATATGCAAACCGCCTGAGGCCAGTACCGCTTCGTGGTTCTGGTCCCATTCTTCTTTCAGACGTTGTTCATCTTCAGGTGTCGGGTTTTCAATTTTGGCCAGCAGAGCTTTCCAGTTACCACCGAGCAGAATATCGGTACCACGACCCGCCATGTTGGTGGCAATGGTCACCGCACGTGGTGCACCGGCTTGGGCAATAATATCGGCTTCACGTTCATGCTGTTTGGCGTTCAGAACTTCGTGATGAATACCGGCCTCTTTCAGTTTATCCGAGAGGATTTCTGAGGCTTCAATGGTGGCGGTACCGATCAGGATCGGCGCGACACCGGACTCCTGCACGCGCAGGATTTCCTGAATAATCGCGTTGTATTTGCCTTCACGATTTAAATAGATTAAATCGTTATGGTCCTGACGGATCATTGGACGGTGGGTTGGAATAATTACCACATCCAGACCATAAATTTCTTTCATTTCTGCCGCTTCAGTATCGGCAGTACCGGTCATACCGGACAGTTTTTTGTACAGACGGAAGTAGTTCTGGAAGGTGGTGGTGGCCAGAGTCTGGTTTTCAGGCTGGATTTCCAGACCTTCTTTGGCTTCAACTGCCTGATGCAGACCTTCAGACCAGCGACGACCCGGCATGGTACGGCCGGTGTTTTCATCGACAATAATCACTTCACCATCATGGATGATGTAATGCACATTGCGCTGATACAGGAAATGGGCACGAATGGCCGCAGACACGTGATGTACCAGATTCAGGTTGGAAGCAGAATACAGGCTTTCCCCTTCTGCCAGCAGACCCATCTGAATCAGTTCATTTTCTACGGTTTCATAACCGACTTCAGTCATTTCAACCGAACGCTGTTTTTCATCAATCCAGAAGTGACCGCCATCTGGCACTTTCTCTTCTTTTTGCGGATGCAGTTTAGGCGGAATGGTATTAATCGCCGCATACAGCTGTGATGAGTCTTCGCTCTGACCCGAGATAATCAGCGGGGTACGTGCTTCATCAATCAGGATCGAGTCGACCTCATCGATAATGGCATAGGTCAGGCCACGCTGCTTTTTCTCTGCCAGCGAGAACACCATGTTGTCACGCAAATAGTCGAAACCAAATTCGTTGTTGGTTCCGTAAGTAATATCGGCACGGTAAGCTTGCGCTTTTTCGGTCGGGTCCTGCATCGAATAAATAATGCCGATGCTTAAACCCAGAAATTCAAAGAGTGGACGGTTGAGTTCGGCATCACGCTGCGCCAGGTAGTCGTTCACGGTAATCACGTGTACGCCTTCACCACTTAAGGCATTCAGGTAACAGGCCAAAGTCCCCATTAAGGTTTTACCTTCACCGGTACGCATTTCTGCAATTTTACCTTCGTGCAGGGTAATACCACCAATCAGCTGTACATCATAATGGCGCATGCCCATGACCCGTTTCCCGGCTTCACGGCAGACTGCAAACGCTTCTGGCAATAACTTATCTAGACTTTCGCCCTTGTTATATCGTTGTTTGAATTCTTCGGTTTTTGCAGATAAGTCTGCATCGCTTAAGGCTGATATCGTCGGCTCGAGCGCATTAATCTTGTCTACGATTTTACGCATGCGTTTGAGTTCGCGCTCATTTTTGGTACCGAAGATTCCTCCGATCAGACTTGCCAACATGAATAGACTCTCTAAATCTTGCTTGTCAAAAGAATAATTTGTTCTCAGTCGTTATTATGGTGCTAGAAATTTGAAGTACAAGGGTTTTGCACACAACCCATCAAAAAATTCTGATGATTTCTATCCGTACAGCGAAGCTAAGGCAAAATAATGTAGCAAATTTTAATCGGATGATATAGTCAAAGCATGACAATATGACTGCATGTTTTTTCAGCATTTCATGCAACTACTTATTCCATATATTCATAAAGAATTACAAAAAAAAGTATTTTCAATGCTAAAAGAATTGCGCCATAGTCAATTCCATCCCCCAATACAACAACGATATGAGGCAGTTAAAATGAGTTTACGATTAGGCGATACCGCACCCGACTTTACTCAGGAATCAAGCGAAGGCACCCTGAACTTTTATGAATTTCTGGGCGACAGCTGGGGCATCCTGTTTTCACATCCTGCCGACTACACCCCGGTCTGCACCACCGAACTGGGCTATACCGCAAAACTCAAACAGGAATTTGAAAAACGTGGCGTCAAGGCCATTGCCCTGTCGGTCGATGATGTCGAGTCACACAAAGGCTGGATTAATGACATTAACGAAACCCAGAACACCAGCGTGAATTTTCCGATTATTGCCGATCAGGACCGTAAAGTATCGACGCTATATGATTTTATCCATCCCAATGCCAGCGAAACCCTGACGGTACGCTCCCTGGTAATTATCGACCCGAATAAAAAAGTGCGTTTAATTATTACCTATCCGGCCTCTACCGGACGTAATTTCCATGAAATTTTACGCGTGGTCGATTCCCTGCAACTGACCGACAACTATAAAGTGGCCACCCCGGCCAACTGGCAAGAGGGTGAAGATGTGGTGATTGTGCCTTCACTGCAAGATGAAGCCGAATTAAAACAGCGTTTCCCGAAAGGCTATACTGCAGTAAAACCGTACCTGCGTTTAACCGTTATTTAAAACCTACTCAAACCTACTCAATGTGGGTTTGATGTTTAATTCCTACTTCACCATCAAGAACCTAAAGCATTTGCTTTAGGGATTACCTCAATTCCATAGGCTGTCACGGTGT
>NZ_VOXR01000063.1:0-10280 GCF_013420645.1 Acinetobacter sp. C15 | reverse complement strand
CGATATTTACAAGTTAGTGAATAGCTTATTGGGATTAGCAACTAAATTTAGTTTAACTTATAAAAATCATGAAACACTGTTCGAATTTTAAGCGTGGAACATGAATAATCAATAAAAAGCCGCTCTGCTGGTGCCCTATATTTCAGAACGGCTTGCTTTAATATAATGATATTTAAAGAGAAATATCAAGCATTACGTATAACGTGTATTATGTTAATTTTAGGAAAAGTGAAAAATAATCTACAATAGAATCTACGAAAAATTGGCCATCAATTATGCCTGATTTCTCCAGTGGAAATAATTGGATTGTGAGATCCCCCACTCAAAATCATAAATTAGAAAGAATTGAAGCATTTCTTTCCAATTATGCTTATAAACCTCACCGACATGATACTTATGCTATTGGCAGGACTCTTTCCGGAGTTCAAAACTTTCATTACAAAGGTACATTGCAACATAGCTTGCCAGGCATGACTATGGTTCTACACCCGGATGAAAAGCATGATGGTGAATCAGGAACATTAGATGGCTATCGCTATAGAATGATTTACATCGAACCAGCGATGATCCAAACCATTTTAAAGGGTAAACCTTTGCCTTTTATCAGACATGGCTTAAGTAATGATATTCGCCTGTTTAGGGCAATGGATAGCTTTCTAAATAATATAAATAATTATATGGATACCCTAGAAGAGGAAGATGCTCTATTTGATTTGGCAACTACACTGTGTGAAATTTCAGATACTTCATCTAACCAAAACAAAAAATTTGACTACAAGGCAGCAGAGAGAGCGCGTGAGTGTATTTTGGCGTATCCACATGAAAACTTAAGTTTGTCAGATTTAGAGAAACATGCTGATCGTGACCGCTGGAGCCTTTCTCGTGATTTCCGATTATTATTTGGAACTAGCCCACACCGTTATATGATCATGCGTCGCTTAGAAACAGTTAAGTTCTACCTTGCTCAAGGGGAGTCTATTGTTAATGCTGCTTTAAATGCAGGCTTTTTTGATCAGAGTCATATGACCAGACATTTTATAAAAACATTTGGTTTAACTCCCACTCAATGGAAAATGATAAATATTAAAAGATAGCCGTTCGATTTGAACGGCTAATTTGTCCTACAGCAGATTTATTCCATTAAGAAAATCTTTGAACATAAAAAGCCCTGATAAAATCAAGAGTATACCCATCAGCTTATTTAGCCGATTAAACCAGATAGGATTAGCAATTTTGTTGCCTAATACTTTTCCAACCAGAGCATAGGTGAATGGTGCGCCAACAGCACCAAGTGAAATCAGTAAAGAAACTATCAAGATCATGATTCCTGTGATTTTGGCTGCAGGGTACATAATTGTCGTAACAGGTAGAATGACGAGAATGGCTTTTGGATTTAATAACTGAATAAATAAGCCATTTAAGAATGTTAGATGGCTTTCTTGCTGTTGAGTTGTTTCTACATTCGCCCTAATCATTTTTATAGCCAAGTAGAATGTATAAATTGCACCCGCTAAAGCAATATAATGAATCAATCCATGTGGAATAACAGCTTCACCTATATAGCCAAACAATACGAATAAGATCAACATGGCGAAACCAATGCCTAGGTAAAATCCTATAGTCTTTTTTAATTGACCTGTAAGGCCAGAATTTAGCCCCATAAAATTTACAGGGCCTGGGCTATACATAACGCTTAATGTATAAAGAAATATTTCCACAGAGTTCACTCAATTAGATAGCAATAAACATCAAAGAGAGAACGGTATCGAGTTATAGGCCTTAAAGATTGTACGTTTGTGCTGAACTAATTAAAAATTTCTATTTAACTTATGTTCACCTAAAGTTCACTTCATAAGTGTATAAAGAAACTATGTATTGTATTTTCAATTGCTTATATAAATATTAGTCTTGGTTTAGAATTTTAAAGTTCATGAACTATGAGAAAAAACTAAGATACGATCAAAATTGTAGAACAACAAAATTATTTATACTAATTTACAAGCCACGCTGTTTAAGCGTGTCATTAAAAAATAAATCTTTTAATCTCTCCACACAATCTCCACACAATCTCCACACAACATCAGCAATTCATAAACACTGCTATTTCAAAATAGTAGTATCTAAAACCCCCCCTCTGAAAAAGCATGTCAACACATTATCATTTAATAGGTTCAATACTTATTACAACTGTACTTTTAATCGGCTGTACACAAGCCAAAGATGCTGAACAGTCCCCAACAGAAATGCCACCAGCGGTTGTCAGTACCATCACGGTATTACCGCATTCCATGAATTTAATTGAAAATCTTCCAGGCCGTGTTGTCGCTTACCGTATTGCTGAAATTCGCCCGCAAGTAGGTGGAATTGTTGATAAAGTACTTTTTAAGCAAGGCTCTTATGTGCAAGCAGGTCAACCGCTTTTTAAATTGAATTCTGAAATATTTCAGGCAGATGTAAAAAGCAATCAAGCCACTTTAAACCGTGCACAAGCTGAGGTGACACGTTTGCAGGTGCTGTTAAAACGCTACACTGAATTAGTAAAAGTAAATGCGGTTAGTCAGCAGGAATACAACAATACCGAAGCAGATTATCAAAAAGCAAAAGCCGATGTGGCGCAAATGCAAGCCATGTTAAGCAGACAACAACTTAATCTTAAATATGCGACTGTTACAGCCCCTATCTCGGGAACGATTGGTGAAATCTTAGTGACTGAGGGTGCATTAGTTGGTCAAGGTGATACTAATGCAATGGCCGTAATACAACAGATTAATAAAGTCTATGTTGATGTAAAGCAATCAATTAGTGATTATGAAAAACTACAGGAAGCTTTACAGCAAGGTGACGTGTCAAATACCAAACATACGGTTGAAATCCTAAATAGTCAGGGTAAACCTTATAACGTTACAGGTGAAATCCTATTTTCGGATACTAAAGTTGATCCTGATACGGGTGATGTCACAATCCGTATTTTAGCCAATAATGAAAATCAAAAACTTTTGCCAGGCATGTATGTTCGAGTCAATATGAGCCGAGCTCAAGTTGAAAATGCGCTCCTAGTTCCAGAACAAGCGATTCAACATGATATTAGTGGTAAAGCCAATGTTACGATTGTTAATCAAAAAGGTTTAGCGCAAAGCAAGCCTGTTCAGCTTGGTCAACGTTATCAAAATAACTATGTGATCAAACAAGGGTTACAAGCAGGTGAGAAAGTCATTGTTGAAGGGGCTGATCGTATACAGCCTGAGCAAAAATTAAAAATTAAGCAGTGGCAACCTACAAATATTAAGGAAAATGGAGGACAGCAATAATGTCCCAATTTTTCATTAGGCGTCCTATTTTTGCATGGGTGATTGCTTTATTTATTATTCTGTTGGGTGTACTAAGCATCCCCAAGTTACCTATTGCACGATTCCCAAGTGTTGCGCCACCACAGATTAGTATTACGGCAATCTATCCAGGTGCTACGCCAAAAACATTGAATGATAGTGTTGTGACCTTGATTGAGCGGGAAATGTCAGGTGTCAAAAACTTACTTTATTACAGTTCAAGTTCAGATAGTTCTGGAACAGCAACAATCACCGCAACATTTAAACCAGGTACAGATGTAGAACTTGCACAAATTGATGTGCAAAACAAAATTAAAGCCATTGAGTCACGCTTACCTCAAACAGTGCGACAACAAGGGCTGATGGTCGATGCTGCGTCGTCTGGTTTTTTAATGATGGTGGGCTTAAGTTCACCGAATGGCAAATATAGTGAAATTGATGTCAGTGACTATATGACTCGCTATGTGATTGAAGAATTAAAGCGGGTTGACGGTGTTGGTAAAGTCCAAAATTTTGGTGCTGAAAAAGCCATGCGGATTTGGGTCGATCCAGATCGTTTGGTTTCTTATGGATTGAGTATTCAAGATGTGAATACAGCCATCCAAAACCAAAACTTGCCGATATCACCAGGTCGTATTGGTGATGTTCCTGCTTTGACGGGGCAACAAATTACTATTCCTTTAACTGCTCAAGGTCAATTAGAAACTGTAGAGCAATTCAAGAAAATTAGTTTACGTGCTCAACAAAATGGCGCCAATGTTCGACTGTCGGATGTCGCTCGTGTCGAAATCGGGGCACAGATGTATAACTTTGCGATTTTAGAAAATGGCAAAGCCTCTACAGCTGTGGCGATACAAATGAGTCCTGGTGCCAACGCTGTCAAGACTGCAGAAGGTGTTAAAGCGAAAATTGAACAGTTAGGTTCAGCACTGCCTGATGGTATGAAATTCTCTATACCTTACGACACTGCACCTTTTGTAAAAATCTCGATTGAAAAAGTAATCATGACATTGCTTGAAGCTATGGCATTAGTTTTTATTGTCATGTTTATCTTTTTACACAATGTTCGATACACCTTAATTCCGGCGATTGTTGCACCGATTGCATTGCTTGGCACATTCTCAGTCATGCTGCTTGCTGGTTTTTCGATTAATGTGCTGACCATGTTCGGTATGGTGCTTGCGATCGGGATTATTGTCGATGATGCGATTGTGGTCATTGAGAATGTTGAACGCATTATGGCGACAGAAGGCTTATCTCCAGTTGAAGCCACATCTAAAGCCATGAAGGAAATTACCAATCCGATTATTGGCATCACCTTAGTGTTAGCCGCTGTATTCTTGCCGATGGCATTGGCGTCAGGCTCAGTGGGGATTATCTATCGTCAGTTCACCATTACCATGTCGGTTTCAATTTTATTCTCAGCTTTCCTTGCACTGACATTAACCCCTGCGTTATGTGCAACGATGTTAAAACCGATTGATCAAGACCATCAGAAAAAGGGTGTTTTTGCATCGTTTGATCGCAGTTTTGAGAAGCTGAACAATCGCTATGAACGCAGTTTATTTAAAGTAATTAAACATAAAACCCTCGCAATGTTATGTTTCTTAGGCATTGTCATTGTGCTGATTTTTAGTTTTAAACACGTTCCGACTGCGTTTATGCCAGAAGAAGATCAGGGGTGGTTTATGACTTCGATTCAACTTCCTGCGGATGCAACTCAAGAACGTACCCGTAAAGTCGTTGCTGAGTTTCAAAATTATTTAGACCAAGAAACGGGGATTAAAGACAATATGGCGGTCTTAGGTTTTGGTTTTAGTGGATCTGGTCAGAATACAGCGATGTATTTTACCAATCTATTGCCATTCGAAGAGCGTACTATTACGGCACAAGAAGTCGTGAATAATGCCAATATAGCGATGGCTGAAAGTTCAGAAGGTCAAACCATGTCTGTGTTACCACCAGCAATTGATGAATTGGGTAACTCATCTGGTTTTTCACTGAGATTATTAGATCGTGGCAATATTGGCATGCCTGCTTTAAGAGAAGCACAAGATCAGCTTTTAGCATTAGCAGCACAAAGTAAAATCGTGGCGGAGGTCTATCCTGAAGGTTTGCCAGATGGCAGTTCTGTACAGCTTAAAATTGATAGAGATAAATTGCAGGCATTAGGTGTTAATTTCAGTGATGTGACCGATATTATTTCAACCTCAATGGGTTCGATGTATATCAATGATTTTCCAAATCATGACCGTATGCAGCAAGTCATTGTGCAACTTGATGCCAAATCACGCATGAGTATTGAAGATATTCTTCAGATTAAGGTGAACAGTCAAAGCGGTAAATTGGTTTCAATGTCTGAAATAATTACTCCAATTTGGCAACATTCCCCACAACAATACAATCGTTACAACGGTCGTCCATCATTGAGTATTTCTGGCAGTCCAGCAGCAGGTATATCTTCAGGACAAGCCATGACTGAGATGGAAAATTTGATTGAACAACTTCCGAAAGGTGTGGGTTATGAGTGGACTGGGATTTCTCTAGAAGAAAAACAGTCGGAATCACAAACCTTGTTTTTATTACTGTTGTCGATGTTAGTCGTTTTCCTTGTCTTGGCAGCGCTTTATGAAAGCTGGTCAATTCCATTCTCTGTGATGCTAGTTGTCCCTCTAGGGTTGATTGGCGCCTTTTTAGCAGTAATGTTACGTGGTATGCCAAATGATATTTTCTTTAAGGTCGGCATGATCACGATTATTGGTCTATCTGCAAAGAATGCTATTTTGATTGTTGAGTTTGCAAAAGCACTAAGAGAAGAAGGAATGGGTTTAGTGGAGGCAACCGTTGCAGCCGCTAAATTGCGCTTACGTCCAATCCTAATGACATCTTTGGCATTTACCTGTGGCGTTATTCCTTTAGTCATTGCCAGTGGCGCTAGTTCTGAAACTCAAAAAGCGATTGGTACAGGCGTCTTTGGCGGCATGATCAGCGCAACAATTCTAGCTGTTATTTTTGTACCGATTTTCTTTATTGTCGTCATGAGCATGGTTGAGAAATTCTCGAAACGTAAAGCGGCACATTAAGCATCAAAACTGAGAATAAAAGCTGTGGGTTAACGAGTTTAGCCCACAACAAATCTTTCATTTACATCTTTATTTCAGAATTGATTTAATAAACCATCAATATAGGTTTAATCATGAAAGCTACCAATCTTGATCCGAAACGCTGGTGGATATTGCTCGCTGTCGTGCTTGCATTTCTGCCGATTGTGATTGATATGACTGTACTGCATGTTGCGGTTCCCTCATTAACCCAATCGCTGAGTGCCACAAGTAACCAAGTCTTATGGATTATTGATATTTATCCATTACTTATGGCTGGACTTTTAGTTCCGATGGGAACTTTGGCTGATCGTGTCGGCAATCGTAAGATTCTGCTGATTGGCTTGGTTATATTTGGAATTGCTTCAGTCCTTGCGGCATTTTCCCAAACGGCTTCTATGCTGATTGCCGCACGTGCTTTATTAGCATTAGGCGGTGCCATGATTATGCCCTGTGTATTGGGTATTATTCGCAGAACCTTCGAAGACAGTCGCGAACGTGCCATTGCGCTGGGTATTTGGGGCACAATCGGATCAGCCGGTGCCGCCATTGGACCGCTCATTGGTGGGGGATTGTTAGAATATTTCTGGTGGGGTTCAGTTTTCCTGATTAACGTCCCAATCATGCTGGTTGTCGCACCAATGTGCTATTTCTTATTGTCCCGAAAAGAAGCTATAACCCCTGGACATTGGGCATTTGGTCAAGCGCTATTGCTGATTGTCGGTTTGATTTCGTTTGTATATGCACTAAAAGCAGGCTTAGGCGGTAAACAGTCGTTGTTGATTGTCTTGCCTTTGGTCGTTTTATCTATCGGCTTATTAACCATATTTGTACGCAAACAGCTGAATTCTCCTCAGCCGATGCTAGATCTTTCGCTATTTTCACGTCCTGCTATTTTAGCCGGCATTATTATGGCAATGGTTGCTGCAGGCGCTTTGGCAGGGGTTGAGTTAACTTTGGCAATGGAGCTGCAATATGTCATTCGTTTAACACCGCTGCAAGCCGGTCTTTTTATGGTTCCGATTATGGTTGCGGCCGCTATTGGCGGGCCTATTGCTGGTTTTTTATCCAATAAATTTGGACTCCGTCTGGTTGCGACCATGTCATTAATATTGGCAGCAATTGCGTTGGTCAGTTTGAGTTATTCAGATTTTCATCATCCGGGAATCATCGTTCCCTTTATTTTAGCTTCGATTGGATTAACACTGAGTATTGGTTTAACAGCTTCATCCATTGCGATCATGGGCTCAGTACCTGCAGAAAAGGGCGGTGCGGCAGGTTCACTTGAAAGTACAGGTTATGAACTGGGTACAGGACTAGGTATTACTTTATTTGGTGTTTTCATGGCCTATATATTTGGCAGTCATCTTCAAGTGCCGTCAGATTTAACTGCTGTTTTAGCAGAAAAAGCCAGACTTTCGATTGGTGATACCTATTTAGTGGCGAGCCAGTTACCCGTTGAACAAGGTACAGCATTGATTAACGCAGGTAAAATTGCCTTCAGTTCAGCTCATGTTAATTTATTATTAACAGCAGGGATTATCATCGGGATACTCTCCATTGTGGTATTTTTTATGCTAGCTAAATATCGAGATGAGAATTCATTGTGATGAAATTTATTTGAGGATCATCAAACAGAATGGTTAAGTTCAGACATCAATTTATCTTAAATTTATGGTTTAAATTAAGCCGTATTAATCTGAACTTAACACATTATAAATGAGTTGATGTCTTACGATTTAGTTGAATAGTAAAACAGCTGCCACCTAAGTTTTTGGATTTAGAATAATAAATATGACCTTGGTGTGCTTCAATAATTGCATCAATCACTGCCAAGCCTAATCCAGTACCGCCATCTAGACATGATCTAGAGTCTTCCAGTCGATAGAAGGGTTTGAACAGGTGTTTAAGATGCGATTCATCAATACCAGGACCTTCATCTTCAAACGTCAATACCCAATGTTCTGCTGTGGTTACAGATGTAATATTTATTTTTCCAGCATTCGAATATCTTAGAAAGTTAGAGAACAATGCAATAAAGACCTGTTCCATCCTTCTTATATCAACGCAAACCAATTTATCCGTCAAATTTAAAACAATAGTTAAACCTTTAACATGAAACCGTTCATTAAACATCTGCAGACATTTTTCAATACTATTTTTTAAATTGGTCTTTTCTAGTTCTAATCGTAATTGTTTATTTTCAATAAGTGTCAGTGTCCGTAAATCTTCCACAAGGTAAGATAAGCCTTCGACTTGGTTCAATAAGCTTAGGTGTAAAGCTTTATCGGCAATAAATATACCATCGACAATACCTTGCAAGCGACCTTGTAATATTGTCACAGGTGTTCGTAATTCATGTGCAATTGCAGCATTCCAAACAGTTGAATTCTTAACTGATACTTCAAGTTGGTTTGCCATTTCATTGAAGTTCTCAATAAGAGACTTGATTTCATGTGGAATATCATGATGTGGCTGTTTAATTCTGAGTGCTAAATTGCCTTGTTGAATTTGTTGAATAACATCTGCTAAATCACTAATTGGCTGTGTATAGCGTTTTCCATATTTAAAGGCGAGGATAGTAGAAAGAAAAAAGCCTGTTAATAGCACTAAAAACAGCCAGATAAAGTCAACGGAGGTAACTGAAAATTCATTTGAATTAATAACTTGTGTATTTAGAAAACCTATTTTTATCGCCCAGCTATAAACAAAATAGCCAATCATGAAAGATAACAGCGTAATGCCTAAATTGAATAGGCTCATCATGATAATAAACTGGAAGTTAATTCCAACAGAATTTTTAAAAAAGTTAAATTTCATGATTTTGATCTAAGCGATACCCCACGCCACGGACATTGATTAATAAGCCATTTACATCATTTTCTTCAAGTTTTTTGCGTAATTTGCTGATATGGCTATCTACAGTGCGATCTAAAGCATCACTTTCAGGCATACAGTTTTGGATCAATTCATTACGTGTAAAGACTTTATTCGGTGTTTTTGCCATCAAAAACAGTATCTTATACTCAGTTAACGTAAGGTTGAGCAACTGATTTCTTTGACCATTTGAAATGTAAACTTGATGATGATCTGGATTAATTTCAATATTTCTATAACGAATAATATTAGTTATTTCCATATTTTGGCTTGTACTTCGTCTAAGTACGGCTTGTATTCGTGCAATCACTTCGTTTGGGTTAAATGGCTTAATAATAAAGTCATCAGCACCCATTTTTAGCCCCATGATCTTATTCACTTGATCATCTAAGGCAGTCAGCATAATGACAGGTAAAGACTTGTTTGACGGATGATTTGTAGAATTTCCCAGCCATTTAGTTTGGGTAATTTAATATCAAGGAGAATCAGGTCGATAGAGTTGGCTTTTAGGCACTCTAAAGCTTGTTGTCCATCCAATGCACGGATGACCTGCATGTTTTCATTTTTTATGTATTTTTCAAGAATGTCACCAATATCATAATCATCTTCTACAACGAGAATGACGCTGTTTTCGAAGCTGTGCTGTAGATTTGGATACATATATTTTATCTTAGATGAAGTAGCTATGCATTTTAACATTTAATTGTGTAATGGAGATGATTAGACGAGCAGTCATTTATATTTGTAATTGAGGGGTGACATATAATAAAATTCGTTGCATATCAGTATTAATGAACAAAATGTCAATTATCATTCATTTAACATAATGGCTGTTATACGAAACGAGAGTTGTAAGCCCAAAGTAGAAATGTCCGGTTTCTCCAAAGTAAAAATGTCCGCTTTTAGAATATGCACTTTTGCAATTTTCTTAGCGGACGGTTTGATATGTTGGTGTCTATGTCGGATAAAGAACTTA
>NZ_VOXR01000062.1:0-10335 GCF_013420645.1 Acinetobacter sp. C15 | reverse complement strand
TTACACCGTGACAGCCTATGGAATTGAGGTAATCCCTAAAGCAAATGCTTTAGGTTCTTGATGGTGAAGTAGGAATTAAACATCAAACCCACATTGAGTAGGTTTGAGTAGGTTTTAAATAACGGTTGCAGGAACTTATCATGGCTCTAAAGTTGCAGATGACATCCAAAATAATACGCTGACCCGTACAGCATTTAATATTCTAGGTGATTATATTATTGGACCATTAATTGCCTTAGGTCAGCTCAAACCTGAACTGGAAATTGACTTTGATGCATCGATGAAGTCCCTCACACAAACAGGTTCAAAAACCTTTAATGCAACGGTTGCACAAAATGCCGTGAAAGATGGCGTTTTAGCAGCGACTGAAAACTGTAATAAAAACCTAAAACCACGTGACAGTAAAGGCATCTATTACTATTCATGGACAGGTGTGGCGCAAGCGACCAACGCCTTAGACATTGATACGATTTTAATGCAACTTGGGCCATTGTCGTATGGCAGCAAAGACAATGACGGCATGGTGGCACGTTGCAGCGCCTTCATTGGTAAAGTCATTAAAGATGACTACAAACTTAATCACACCGATCTTGCCAACATGATGTTTGGCTTAAAAGGTCTATTCGCACCAGATCCTGTCGCGATGTATCGCCAACATGCCAACCGCTTAAAACTACAAGGTTTATAAGCAAAATGCCTTTATATTACGCGATATAAAGGCATTGTTTTTTATTGCGCTCGCCTCAGGATGAACAATGAAAATATTTCCATTCTTGGCATTGGCTTTAGGGGTGGGTGCAATCTCATCCACAAAAGCCAGCACTGCCTTACAAGCCTATCAAGCATCTTTTGTACTCTCTAGCTATGCGAAAACGAAGTATCCGATTGTCTTTGCACATGGCTTTGGTAGTTTGCTCGGGCATAGCATGAATGTTCTTACTCAGAATCAATATCCTGTTGAGATCACCGCGGCTTTAGATGCAATGCATCCAGAAAAAATACAACGCTTTAATGCGCTGTATGGTTCGAGTGCTATTCCGAAAGATTGCAACAGCCAAGGGACTAAAATCACATCGAATGGGATTCATCATTACTCATGGATGGGCAATCGCCAAGTCACCAATGCAGTCGATGTCATTGAATCCACCGTCGTTACCTTGGGTGGTAGTTTCTTGAAAGGCAGCCCCAATGATGGTGCATTGCCTCTTTGCAGCGGACGCTATGGACAAATTATCCGTCAAGATTATCAACATAATCATTTTGATGAAGTGAATCAGTTCTTCGGCATTATTGGCACTTTTGCACAAGATCCTGTGGCCTTGTATCGCCAACATGCCAACCGTCTTAAATTACAAGGTTTATAAACAAGCATTACATATATTCAACCATAAACCTACGTGGATTGTTTAGATTGAAATCAGGCTGGGACTGCCTAAAACAACAAGAGGAAACAACAATGAAATATGGATTAATCACTGCTGCTTGTATCGCAGCCATGACCATGACGACGGCTCAAGCCAACAGTACGCAAGCCAAACAATATACTGCCAAAGCATCGACACAGTATGCCAAAACCAAATATCCAATAGTATTTGGTCATGGTATGGCAGGTTTTATTCAAATTGGTAGCGATCCTTTCGGTTTAGATTATTGGTATCAAATTCTGCCAGATTTAGCGCGTAATGGTGCCAATGTTTGGGCAACACGTGTTTCGCCATTTAACTCTTCAGAAGTTCGTGGTGAGCAGTTGAAACAACAAGTGGAAGAAATTTTGGCGATTACCGGCGCACAGAAAGTCAACTTAATCGGCCATTCACATGGCGGACCAACGATTCGCTATGTGGCAGGTGTCATCCCAAATAAAGTTGCATCTTTAACTTCTGTCGGTGCACCACATAAAGGCTCACCCGTTGCCGATTTAATTTTAAAAGCTGAAGGCACTGTTGTTGAGGGTACATTGGTAGGTGGCGTGAACCTTGTATCCAAAGCCATCACATGGGCACAAGGCTTAGATCCAAATAGTTTCCCTCACAATTCACTTGAAGGTGGACGCAGTTTAACTGCTGCGGGTTCCGCAGCCTTTAACCAAAAATTCCCAATTGGTATGCCAACAACGAGTTGTGGTGAAGGTAGCTATCAAGAAAAAGGCATTTATAACTATTCGTTCACAGGCGTAGGTCAAGTGACGAATCTACTAGATCCTGACTCTGCGCTCAAAGTGACTGCACTACTGATTGATGGTGGCAAAAACAATGATGGCTTAGTGTCGCGTTGCAGTGCCAAATTCGGTAAAACCATTCGTGATAACTACAACTGGAACCACCTAGACGAAGTCAATATGGTCTTTGGCTTAAAAGCCATGTTTGCTCCAGACCCTGTGGATGTTTATCGTCAACATGCGAATCGTTTAAAACTACAAGGGCTATAAAGCTCAACTCATTAAAGCCCTGCATTGCAGGGCTTTTCTTTGCATTCATGATTGGGATATTGCATGAAAATTAAAACAATATACTTCACCATAGCTGCCCTACTCTTTAGCTCATTCGGTACTGCTTCAAATTTACAAAAAGCACAAAGTAAAAACGTGATCTCTAACTATGCCAAAATGCAATACCCCCTCGTATTTGCACATGGCATGATGGGCTTTAATCGCATTGCTATGGATGTTTTGGGCATGGATTATTGGCATCAAATTTTGCCTGATTTAGCACGTAATGGTTCAACCGCTTTTGCTGCCCGCATGTCACCTTTTAATTCATCAGAAGTCCGTGGCGAACAATATGTCGAACAGCTCAAAGAAGTATGGCAATTACGGGCGCCAAAAAACTCAATTTAATTGGACATAGCCACGGTGCCCATGCAGTGCGCTATGCAGCAGGAGTCATGCCACAACATGTCACTTCTGTTATGACAGTCGCTGGCGCCAATCAAGGCTCAATCGTGGCATCGGATGTGATGAAATTTGCCAGTCAAACTGGTACCTCTGATTTACTAAATACCCTGATTAGTAGTTTTGGCGCTGTGATTATGTGGGCACAGGGTTTGGATGCACATGCTTTTCCGCATAACGCTTTAGCTGCAGGTCATAGCACTTCTATTGAAGGCACCGCTGAATTTAATCAACGTTTTACGCTTGGGCTATCTTTAAAGCATTGTGGTGAAGGCAAATATAACGATCAAGGCATTGCGCTATATTCAATAATGGGCACAAACAAATGACCAATGCATTAGATTTCAGTGATGCCGCGATGAAGGCACTGGATTTGATCTCTGCTTCTAAAGCAAGTGCAAATGATGGCATTGTCTCCGTATGTAGTGCGAAATTTGGTAGAACGATTCGAGATGATTTTCCATGGAATCACTTAGATGAGGTGAATTTATTGTTTGGTATCACGGGTATCTTTGCGCCAAACCCTGTCGATGTCTACCGTCAACATGCCAACCGTCTCAAGTTGCAAGGTTTATAAAATTTAGACATAAAAAAATGCGCCAAAAGGCGCATTTTTTCAATTCGATAAAACGTAAAATTACGCTTTACGAGCTGGTAACTTTTCACGGATACGTGCAGCTTTACCAGAAAGTTCACGTAGGTAGTAAAGTTTAGCACGACGAACGTCACCACGACGTTTCACTTCGATTTTAGCAACGATTGGAGAGTGAGTTTGGAATACACGCTCAACGCCAACACCGCTAGAAATTTTACGTACAGTGAACGCAGAGTTCAGACCACGGTTTTTCTTCGCAATAACAACGCCTTCGAACGCTTGTAGACGCTCACGGTCACCTTCTTTAACTTTTACTTGAACAACTACTGTGTCACCTGGTGCAAAAGCTGGGATGTCTTGTTTAAGCTGAGCATTTTCAACAGCTTGAACTAAAGGATGCTTACCACTCATGGGGTATCTCCAATATGTGTGGGTCAGAAGAGGTCTGAGATCCACTGGGGCTAGAGGCTAAAGCGCATAGACCCGATTAACTTTCCCTTTATGCTTGACCGCTTCAAGACATAAAGAGCCTATTTAAATACTCAGTCTAAAGACCAAGCTTTTCATTGCGCCCGAAGCATAAATTAAGATTTATGTTCTGGCAAATCTTTTAGCCATTTTTTCTGCTGTTTGGTCAGTTCCACCTGTTCAACCAGTTCAGGCCGACGCTCAAGTGTACGCTGATAACGCTGCAAAAAACGCCATTTTTCAATATTTGCATGATGACCTGATTTCAGTACCTCAGGCACATCCAAACCTTCAAAATGGTCAGGCTTTGTGTATTGTGGGCAGTCTAACAGACCATCCACAAATGAATCTTGTACATGGGATTGTTCATCAGACATGGCACCCGGAAGTCTCCGGATAATACTGTCTAATAACACCATCGCAGGCAGTTCACCGCCCGATAATACGTAATCTCCAATCGACCATTCCTGATCAATATATTTCTGGATTAAACGTTCATCGACACCTTCATAACGGCCACACAGCACAATTAATCCGTCATATTGGACAAATCCTTGTACAGCGGGTTCATTTAAGGTTTGACCTTGTGGTGACATATACACCACGGGTACGTTGACCGCACCTGCTTCATGAGCAAGTTCTTTGGCACGGCGGATTGCTTTTGCCAGTGGCTCAGCCATCATTACCATACCGGGACCACCACCAAATGGACGTTCATCCACTCGTTTGTAGTTACCCTCAGCATAATCGCGAGGATTGATACAATGAATTTGCATCAACTCACGTTGTGCTGCGCGCCCGCTAATACCGAAACGTGTAATCGCTTCAAACATTTCAGGAAAAAGCGTAATGACTGCAAAAAACATCGCAGACTCCCGTATTTCCAAAAATATTAGTAATCTACGCCCCAATTGACATAAATACGACCTGTTTCGAGATCAACGCGTTGTACCACATCTTTATGCCATGGAATCATACGCTCTTCGCCATCGATACTGTCGGCAGTTGCGCGAACCACCATCACATCGTTAGCACCTGTTTCAAACAGTTCGTGGATTTGACCGAGATTGACTTCCTGTTCCTCATCATCCAGACCTAACACGGTTAGACCTTTTAAATCAGACCAGTAATACTCATCCACGCCCGCTTGAGGCAGTTGCGATTTTGAAATCCAGATATTTGCGCCAACCAGACCGTCTGCTGCAGTGCGATCGCTCACACCTTTTAAGCTGACAACCAGGCCTTTGCCATGTGGTTTCCAACGTTTTACATCGACAGTTTGCCAACCTGCTTTGGTCTCAATGTACCAAGGCAGGTAGTCAAACATGTTGCTCATAGGTTCTGTATTGGAATAGACCCAGAGCCACCCATTTAATCCATATGCTGAACGTAGCTGTCCAATCTGAATACGATCTTCGGGTACATTCTGTGTTGGTGTCATGGGCTACCTACTACTTAATTCTTTAAAATTATGCAGCAGCTGCAGCTTTCTTCGCTTGAGCAGCTAAAGAAGCAACACGTTCAGAAGGTTGAGCACCTTGTGCTACCCAGTGAGCAAAACGGTCAGCATCTAAACGAAGTTTTTCTGCTTTACCTTGCGCTGTAGGGTTGAAGAAACCGATACGTTCGATGAAACGACCGTCACGTGGATTGCGGCTATCAGTTACAACGATTTGATAGAATGGACGCTTTTTAGCACCACCGCGAGTAAGACGAATAACTACCATGATACAACCTTATAGTTTTTACGGATTATCCCTGTACCGACCATCGATACATTTCAAACCCCTTTCATAGAGGGCAGTATTTTACGCGAAGTTTGCCCTGAATGAAAGATCAAAAATTGTTTATCCACAATTTTGAATTTATTTATCGGACCATGCTAGACAGGTATCAGTAGCTGTAAAGGTATCTTTATTTTTATACCAGCATTGCTGCCCAGCATGATTCAAAGTTAATGCTCCCGTTCCTTTTTGCATTCCAGTAGTAATTGGCGTAGCAGTGAGCGTCCATTCTGTTGCATTTGCATTAAAGGCTAATCTGTATTGGTATAATCCATTTTCAGAGTTTGGTGTTGCACTCGAATATCCAACTCGGGTTAAATTTATCGGGGTAATAACACCACCACGGGTAGATTGAACATAGTGAAAATTGGCTAATTTAAAGCGTTGTAGCTTACTGGAAATTTCAGCCATTTCAGCTTGTACTTCTGCTCTTTTTGTTTTCCGCACAGAATTTTGATATGAAGGAAATGCAATTGCTGCAATAACACCTAAGATGGCAACAACAGTAACTAATTCTAAAAGTGTAAAACCGCGCTTTGCCTTTATTTCCATGGTTCACCCCCTGTGCCACAACTCATCATTGTGACATTAGCTGCAGTTTTATTCTTACATTTTGTTCCTTTACTATCAATTAAATAACTATAAAGACGATTATCCGATGATGTGGCACGTATAACCCAGTTCCGACCTTTTGGAGGGCTTGTGGTTTGATCTAATTTTTTTGATGTTTCATCCCCATCTGCTATTTCAATTTTGTATTTTGCTGTAGCTGATGTCGAACCTGCGGGTAAATATAAAGGATTTGCCGATGGGGCATAACCTATATAATTAAATTGCCGTGACTTATGTTGCTCTAATTCTTGAGTCAATTTCTGTATTTCTTGTTGTACATTACTGTCAGTAGCTTTTCTCACATATACTTGGTATGACGGTACCGCTATCGCCGTCAGAATACTGACGACAATAACAGCAATCATAAGTTCGATAAGTGTAAAACCTTGATTATTTTGTATCATTCAAAACCTCTACACTTAATTCTTTTCATACCAACTTTGCGGAATCAATCTATTGGTTCCCGCATAATTAATTGAAGTGATTTTCTTTGTAGCATCCAGACTACTTACAGGTGCAATAATACGACGATCTCCTGAATTAGTCCCCGGCCCTACTGTAATACCCAATAAACCTTTACCTAAAACTATGGTATTAGCTGCTACAGTATCCCCAGCTTCACATTGACCATATGGCATACAGAAACGGTGAGCTCGGCTATTTCCATAAATACCCGCTCCACAAGATTCAGTAGTACCAACGCCTTCCGCATCAAAAGTACTCACATACAAGTCATTATCAATGGCAATTAAATCACCTTGGACTTTTTCTACAGCCTTTCTATTCCCCACGTTTACACTTGAAGTGAATGCATAGAACCATCCTTTATAATCACTATTTTCTTTATTTGCAGCCAAATTTAATGGTATTGGGCTCGCAGCACTTGTTGCCGCCAATTCACGATGTGAATCTGTAATTTCAAATAAATTCGATATTGTTGGACTAGTAACTGGCAATGTGGCCTCATGCGGTTTATCCATAACTACCACTTTGTCATAAATATTATAAATTGCATCATCAATTAAACTTTCATGATCATCATCTTCCTCACCACTTACAATATATTGATCATTTACTTTTTTACCTAAGAGAGGTGTGCTTCTATTGCCTGACCCTATACTGATCACAGCAAATAAACCATTTGAACCGTTATACACTGTAAATGCTGGCATTTCATAAAAACGTGGGCTGTAACCACCATCAATATGCCCATTGTAAATTCGTGTAATTTGTTTGGCGAAATTAGTAGCTGTATCAGTTTTAGCATGATTTTTATCTAAATCAATACGGAAAACTTGCCCACCTAAATCACCGAAGTACAGATGATCTATATCTCCATCCCCTTCACGGTCTACGGTTTTTATCTGGCTAACAACACTATATTTCAGGTGATCACCATCTCCAATTAAAGTTTTCCCTTCCTCAGTTGGAGTTAACTTGGCATCGTAGGTTGACCATAGAAATTCACCTGTGTCAGCATCAAACATATAAACACCAGCACCAACACCATTCTCTTGATCGTATTTAAAGTCTTCATAGCCAGGATCATATCCACCACCTACAAACATCACTAAGCGGCGTTTACCTTTCCATTGAACGTGTGCAAGAGTAGGTTTTGACCAGCTCTGTCCCATTTTAGCCAAGTTTGCATAACGGGAATTTTCTGTTGCTGCATGGGTGAACCCATCTACTCGACTTTGTTCAGGATTAATCCGGAATTTAATTACAGGCTGATTATTTGTAGAAGCAGTTAAGCGGGTAAGATCAAGTGCATAGTAACTTTTCCCCCCCATACGCAAGCCACCATACACCCATTGTTTACCGTATTTGTTGTCATCTTCATAGACTTTAAAAGTCCCTTCTGGCGCTTCATCGGTACCTGGAACATATACGTATTCGGTATGTGCAGTCCATTGTCCATCCACCCCATAGTACAAATTATCCATACCATTTTGTGGAGTTTCTTTAGGATCCAGTAATGCTGTTGGCTGGCTGGCTAACATTTCTTGCGGCACAAAAGCAAAGACTTCATTACCCGCGGTATTATTCAAAGAGGTTGTCGCAGCTTCTGTTACCGTACCTGCTTTTACAACATGTAAAACACCTTGCGTAGTACCAAACAAGATATAATCATCACGGTTTTCAGTATTAACTGTGTTATTTGAATAAGTAATTTTTCCCGACTGTGTTAAAAGTACGGGTGTGGAATGCATGACTGCGCCTACTTGACGAAGTTCTTCTGCAGGTGTGGTTCCTGCAATAATTGCTCCCACACCTGTATCAGTTAGGCTAGAGACTTGATTGTCTGTTATTTTATACCCCAGTAAACCAAGTAAATAGCCTCGAGTTGTTGGTGCTTCAGCAATATAACTCTGAGTCACTGCATTCAAAGTAGCGCCTGTATTGGTAAATACTTTACGATTTAAATTACTATCCGTATTTTTTAAACTTAGGCGACTTAACACCCCACCTAGAGTTTTTAGTTTTTGCTGATATTCAGTTAACTGGGCATTTGATGCATAGTTTGGTGTCCATAAGTCTTCATTTGCTGGATTAAGCACACCGTCACTTGAAAAAACATTTGCATCATTTTTATCCTTTAACAATCCACCTGCAACCTTGTATTTCTTTAAATTTCCAATCCAGGATTGCTCATCTTCAGAAGGTTTTGGCTGAAATTGTGGGAAATAGGAATATGGTTGAATTACATTCGTGTTTAATGCATCTTGAGGAATAGCTGAAGTACCTGTTGTAATTGCTGGAATCTCTACCCGAATCGATTCAACGAAGTTTTGTACACTGTTTACAATATCTGTCGTATTCGCAGCGCTATACCAACCGCCTCCCCCAACGATGGAAGCCTTGGCTGCTTCTAAAGCATTCCCCGTAAAAAGATTACGCAAATCAGTAGTATCATTAGCAGTTTGAGTACCAGAATATTTATATATCGTAAGAGGATTATAAACGGCGCTACCAAAACTAAACTCATTACCAAAACCAACAACTGCTGTCTTGATTTCAATGTTTTTTGTGTTTTGTTTTAACTTTAACTTTTCAGCAATTGTTGTTACACAAGGCCAAGAAGAACCACAATTAGTAGAAGTGGTAGCTGTTGATAAATAACTATTAATTGCAGATCTTGCTGATGATGTACTATCGCTCCATGGCTCACCGTCTGTTAAAAAATATACACCGTATCCTGCGCATGCAGCTTCTGCACCGGTCGGCATATTTGCCATTAAACCTGCAGCACCAGTTGCATAGGCATGCGCTATAGGCGTACCAGATGAATTTGAATAGCCTGTAATTGCCGATAATAGAGTTGTTCTATTCTCAGTGTTTAAAACTAAAGGAGTTCGTGTAACACTTGGATTTGGAAACCGTGTAAATCCAATTGAAGCTGTTTCTACTAAAGGCGTAATCGTTGTAGTATGACCACTTACTGTCGAATTACCAGCAATTAAATCATACATACTTTTTTTCAGCATAGTTACACGATCTGGACAGCTATATTTTGTTCCTGTTTCTATTGAACTGATTATTTTTTTTGTTTTCGTAATTTCTCTTTTACGATACCTAGTATTACCTACCCTGTATTCTTCCCAATTTCCTTCACTATCTCTAGTTTCTCCTTCTATATCCTGTCTAGAATTATTGAAATTACTTTCAATACAAGATCGTGAAATTTTACTTTGTAGGGCTGAAGTCAAAGAGCTATATGTAGTTGATCCTGCTGTATTGGAAAGGGATTCTGTTGTTGGTGTTGTTTCTGAAACAAATTCTACAGGCTCATTCCGCCAATTATTATTACTTCTTCTCTGAATTTCTAATTCCTTTACAGTAGAGGTCAAACGCACTCTTGAACCGTACCGGGTTTGTCGGAGACCAACTTTCTTGAGAGAATGTCCCGATGACAAAACCAAAATATACCCCTGAAATCAGAGAAAGAGCGGTTCAATTATTGATTGAATCCGAAAAAGATTATC
>NZ_VOXR01000061.1:0-10358 GCF_013420645.1 Acinetobacter sp. C15 | reverse complement strand
AACTGTAAAGCGTATATTGCAAGAACGGACTGACCGCTACAAGTCGGAACTGACCGACTCAGGCTCTAGTTACACGCTTGGCAACAAGACATTAACAGAGTGCGAATTAGTCCTTGAGTATGTTTGACTACATTTTAAGGAACAGGGAACGATCGAAGAGAGATTAAAATCTCTTATTTCTTTAACTTGGCCAGTAAGCCTTTAGGCAGCTTCTCGGTAGCAAAACCATATAAGGCTGCAAAAGGCAGGGCAGTACGGGCCAAATATGCGACACGCCATAAACCGCCATGGTTGGCCCCTTCCATCATCAACTCTAAAGGATGGTTCAGAGTCACTTCCGGATTGGCCCCCGACTGTGGATTACGCAGGTCATGAATCCAGAGCGCGGCCATAATCGCATTGGTGGTTTCTGGCGCAAAAGCTTCTACATCAAACAGGCTGGCACCATTAAATGCCGCTTTTAATAACGGATTTTTAGTCACCGAATAGGTCGTGGTTGATGGTGCAATATTAATGCTGACGCGTTGTCCCTGATGACGGGCGAGGGTGGCGCGCCATTGCTGAATACGTTTGGCCAGCGCATAGTTCGGTCCTTGTTCCACCACCAGACAGTCGGAAATCCCGTAATCCTGTCCATTGTCTGAATGCACCAGATCATGCAGGTTTTTCTGGAAGAAATGTTGCGCCGTGACCGTTGAAACCCCACGGGTCAGCAGTTGCTGGGCTTTCGAGCGTTGCTGATACTTGTCTTTTGAGGCCTGAATCACATCGGCAGGCACTGCCTAGACATCGGTTGGGGTGCACATAAACATCAGGCTGGTATCGGCTTTTTGCGTGCTGACGGCCTGCATAATTGCATCCATCGCCATGGCCACACGCACGTGTTTTTCACCATCTAAATAGGCAATGGCAGCCAAATCCAGCTGCTGTTCAAACTGGGTTAGCCACTGGGCAATTTCAGGAGTTTGAGTCAGTAAATTGGCGCCAAGCTGCTCTTTTAATAGCTCAGTCGTGCTGTTTTCATCTACCGCTTCAGTCGCTGGTGCATACAGGGTGGCATTACCCTGTTGCACGGTTTCTAGAATTTTGTTCCAGACCCGGGCATTGGGTAAATCGACCGCGACAATATTGGCTTTCCATTTCGATAGCCAGGTCAGGGGGCCAGCTTCAGAAGCAGCACCAAACAGCACCATGGTACGGTCTGATAAATCGAACCATTCCGGATGAGCGACTGCTGCACGTAAAGCTTGAGCATGACTGTGTTCAATAATCCCGCCATCTTCCCAGCGCTGGATTTGCTCAAGCAGTGTCTGACCTTGCAGTTTCTGTCCCTGATACGGCACATACCATTCCGGCGCCGCCGTGCTTTGGCCCTGGATTTTAACTGTGTGCAAAGGCTGGGCATCGAGGCTCATCACATCTTTCAGCAGATGTTTTTGACCATGTCGATAAAACTCGAAACTGCCATGTGCTTTATTCAGGCCCTGTTCAGCAATTTGAATCGGGTTCTGGCAGGTCTGAATGCCGTATTCGACCAGCGCCTTAAAATATTTGGGATACTGTTTGCGCCAGTTTTTTTCAGACAGGGTTTGCTGGGACAGTTGCGGTGCAACACCGGCCAGTGCCTCGGCAATAATCGCACGTCCTGTGCGTGAAGTACTGGGTTTCTGGTTTTCGAAATGTGGAAATTGTAGGCCGTCTAATGTGGACATGCAAAAACTCGCAGCTTGAAAGCAAATTAATATACAGATGTATACATTATCTATGCCAAATTGTGAGATGGGGTGGCATTAACTACCAAAATTGTATGAATTATCCAATGAAATTGCAGTTTATGAGGACGCAGTAAAAAGCCTCCATTCTGGAGGCTAAATGGAAAAATGGGCTTAGCAGCGGCCTTTTTTGGCCTGACCTGGTGGGCAGAAATCTCCTGGATGGCCATAAATACGTGAGTCAGGATCAATCACCAAACGGCCTTCTGGGGTATGGACGGCACAGGCACTCAAGCTCAGTAAACAGCCGGCAATCAGAAATAACTTTTTCATCTCTCATCTTCCATCTTCGTTATTATTCGAGTAATTTTAGACGCCAACCGCTGCGGCATACTGTGTTAATTTGTAGTTATGCGTTGTCAAAATATACCGCAGGCGCTTCAGATTGCTCAAATTTAGAACGGAAGCTGGCTAAGTTTATTCAGGAAATGCGGAATTAAACGCGGCTCAATCATGATGGTGATAATCACCCCATAGGCTGCTCCCCACAAATGCGCGCTGTGGTTAATATTGGAATTGCCACGTTTACCCGACCAGATGCTATAGGCCACATACAGCACCGCAAAAATAATTGCCGGAACCGGAATAAAGAACACAAAAATCAGTTTCCATGGTTCAAACAGGATATAGGCAAACAGTACTGCAGACACCGCACCGGAAGCACCCAGGCTGGCCCAGCGATGATCATTTTTGTGTTTCAGATAACTCGGTAAAATTGCGGCAATCAGACCGCCTAAATAAAACAGTACAAAGCCCAGATCATACAGATATTGACGGTAAAAGCTTTCAATAATACTGCCGAAGAAAAACAGGGTAATCATGTTAAACAGCAAGTGGGTACCATCGGCATGGACAAAACCGTGAGTAATGAAGCGGTCATATTGACCACGTTCCAATGCCGGTGGCCAGAAAATCAACCGGTTCATGACTTTTTCTTTGGAAAAAGCAATAAAGGAGATAATCGCTGTAATCACAATCAGCGTAACAGTATGATTAAACGGTAAATCTAACATAAACAGATGTTCTTCTTTTCGGGTTTCCTGATCATAATGCCATTAAAAAACAAATGAAACAGAACTTTCATAGGATAATTCCGACAATTTTAGTTGAATTTTTTTAATTCCCCCGCATCTTCAGTTAAAATGGCAACTTCAGCATGAGGAAATATTGTTATGTCGACTGAGAACCACAGCACTGCAGTTGCAGAAGAGATTCCAAACTTATTGATCACCCCAAATGCTCAAGAGTATTTAAAAGATTTATTGGCAAAGCAAAATACACCGGGGATTGGTGTGCGCGTTTTTGTTGAGAATCCTGGAACGCCGCGTGCTGAGTGTTGTATGGCTTATAGTGCGCCAGAAGAAGTCGTACCAACAGATTATAAGCAGGATTATCCGGATTTTCCGGCCTATATCGACACCCCGTCTATTCCATATTTACTGGATGCGGTTATTGATTACAACAAAGACCGTTTTGGGGGCCAGCTGACCTTCCGTGCGCCTAACTCGAAAGTGCCACGCGTGGGTCCGGATGCCTCAATCGAAGAGCGTATTACTTACGTATTACAGTCTGAAATTAACCCGGGCCTTGCCGGTCACGGCGGTAACTGTGCCTTGGTGGAAGTGGTTGAAGATCCGGAACATGGTTTAACCGCGATCCTGAAATTCGGTGGCGGTTGTCAGGGCTGTTCAGCGATTGATGTCACGCTGAAACAGGGTGTGGAAACCACATTAAAACAGCATGTGCCTGAATTAATGCGTGTGGTAGACCAGACTGACCATAGTCAGGCTGAAGGTGCATACTTCAAGTAAGTAGCGAATAAAATTTAGCTTATAAAAAAGGCCTCAAATATTGAGGTCTTTTTTTTTATTTGTATTTAATAATGATAATAATTATCAATAGTAATTGTATTTAGAGTAACATTTGATACAATGCGTCACAATTCCATCAATATTTCTTCATAAATCTACTTTTGGGGCGTAAATAGAGTATGAACACACCGTTTTTGAAATCGACGTTAGCTTTTGCAGTACTTTCAGCAATGGTTTCAACACATGCTGAAGTACAATCAGTTGCAAGTGCTAAAGAACAACAAGAATCTACTTCATCGCTTGAAGCTCCTACATCTGATGCTGTCAAACTCAATACGATTGTGGTCACTGCCAGTGGAACAGAGGTTAACGTGAAAGATGCACCGGCATCTATTAGTGTGGTAACCAGTGAAGATATTCAACGCCAGCCATTTAATAGCATTGCCGAAGTTTTAAGTGACTTACCGGGTGTGACAGGTGGTTATTCAAACGTAGGTGCTGGCTCTAAAATCACTTTCCGTGGTATGCCAGACAAATATACATTAATTTTGGTAGATGGTAAGCGTATTGGTAACCAGTCCTTGTTGGGCCATCGTCCAGACAAAGTCGATCAAGATTTAAACTGGATTACACCAGAAATGATCGAACGCATTGAAGTTGTGCGTGGTTCGATGTCTACGCTTTACGGTTCTGAAGCTGTTGGTGGTGTCATTAACATCATTACTAAAAAAGTACCGAATGAACTCTCAGGCAGCGTATCAGTAAATTACAGCAAGCCAGATACAAGCCAACGTGGTGATACTAAAACTTATGGCGCAACTTTAGCGGGTCCATTAACAGAAAGCTTAGGTTTCCGTTTGGGTGCGAACCGTACTGACCGTGCTGCGGACAAAGAGGCTGATGGTGGCTCTGGTTCTACTGCTGATACAGTCAATGGCCGTTTAACTTGGGCATTATCAGATAACCAAACCCTAAATTTCGATGCCTCTTGGGGTAATGATAAGTCAGAAACTGAAGAGACTGCCGGCGAACAATTCGGTTATGAAATGGAGCGTTTTGGCTTAGGAATTGGTCATGAAGGTCAATTTTCCAATGGCTTAACTACAAATATTGATTTGTACCATAACGAAATCCAAAACAATGACCAATCATTTGTAAATGATGACAAAGTTGAAACTAAAGCACTTGAAACAGTTCTGGATTTAAAAGCTACCCAAGAACGTCAAATCTTTGGTAAACGTAATGATTTAACCGTTGGCGCACAGTACAAATACGAGCAAGTATCTAACGCAAGCAATATGGGTAACTTAGGCGAAGACGTTAATGGTAATCTATTAACAAATAATGATTTAGAGCCAGATAACTATTCATGGTCGGTATTTGCTGAAGATCAAATTCATTTGCAAGACAACTTTATTTTAACCCTTGGTGGTCGTTTAGATAACGATGAAGAATATGGTAGTAATTTCTCTCCTCGTGGCTATGTTGTTTATCACCCGTCAGAAGCATGGACAGTAAAAGGTGGTGTATCAAGTAGCTTCCGTGCACCAAATTTACGTGAACGTTCTGGTACCTCAAGTACGGGTTCTATGGGAATGGGTTGTACTTCTTTAATTCCTTTGGGCTATCCAGGTGGTGGTTGCCAAATGTTGGGCAACCCAGATCTAGATCCAGAAACTAGTGTGAACTATGAACTTGCAGTGGGCTATGAAGAAGATGGTTATGGTGTTGAATTAACTTACTTCTTAAGTGACATCGAAGATCTAATTCAAAATAGCTATTTAGGCTCAACACCAAGTGGCGTATGGTATACGACGCAACGTAACGTAGGTGAAGCACGCACAAGTGGTCTAGAGTTAACCTTTAAATTACCATTAACAGATTATTTACGCTTTAACGGTAATGCGACCTATATGCTTGAGTCTGAGAACAAAACTACAGGTGAGTCACTACTTGAAACTCCTGAGTTAACGTTAAATGGTTCATTGTTATGGGACGTAACAGATTCGCTTAGCTTGCACGCTAAAGTACAATATTTGGGGAAACAATCCTTACAAATTGGCGACACTACGCCTACTTTTGCCAAAGCATATACCACTGCAGATATAGGTGCCAATTATACGTTTAATGATCATTTGACATTCCGTGCTGGCGTACAAAACGTTGCGGGTGTCAAAGTGGATACAGGTGCTGATTATGGAACCAGTAACCCTGCGGTATACTATGCAGGCTTCACCACAAAATTCTAATTGCTAGCTAGACTGCAAAAGCCCATAAAATAGGGCTTTTGTTGTTTTGAATACAATTTAAATAGATAAGTGACTATGATGAACTTACATGATGGATATGTGGTGGATGTGCCATATCCAACTTTTGTACACCGTCAAGCCATGCCGACATGGTTAAATATGGTAGTACAGCAGCAGGGTATACAAGCGCCAGATCTAAAACGACCTTTTCGCTATTTAGAGTTGGGCTGTGCTATGGGTATTCATTTGCACTTAACAGCCGCCGCACATCCGCAAGGTCATTTTGTGGGTGTTGATTTTAATGCCCAACAGCTCTTGGTTGCCCAAGAAGGTATTGAACGTACACATATCTCGAATATTGAGTTGATTCATGCCAGCTTTTCTGAGCTACTGACTCAGCAACTTGAACCTTTTGATTTTATTGTTACGCATGGTGTATGGTCATGGATCGCCCAGGAGCATCAGCAGGCAATTGTTCAATTGGTCAGCCAATTGCTCAAACCCAATGGCATTTTTTATTGTAGTTATATGAGCCATCCGGGGGCGACTCATTTCACTTCAGTACAGAAGTTGATGCTAGAGATGTCACAGCATTTGACAGGAGACTCTGCCAGCAAAGCAACGCAGACTGTACATTTTGCTCGTCGTTTGGCACAAACTCAACGTGGATTATTTGAAAAAGTACCAAGCCTGGCAGATGATTTAACTGCATTGGCACAAGATAAACCCAGCTATATTGCCCATGACTTTTTGTCACAGCATTGGCAGCCACAACATTCTGCGGACATGATTCGCCTGATGGCACAACAAGGTTTGGCCTTTATTGCTGGGGCAGGTGTCATTGAAAATATTGACGTTTTAGAATTTTCACCTGAAGTTAGACGTATGTTAGACCAGTTGCCAGTGCTCACATTACGAGAAACCAGTAAGGATATTTTACGTAATACTTTGCAGCGTCAAGATGTGTATGTGAAAAAGGCGCAAAAACTCAATCAAGCACAGCGTAGTGCCTATTATGATCAGCAATTGTTTTGCCTGACACCGCAAGCACCTGTAGGGCAGTCATTAGCTCAGGATGAAAAGTTGGGGCAGCTTCATGATCTGGTGCCGTTATTTGAACAAGTGCTGTCCAGTTTATCGCAACATGCCATGAGCACACAGCAGATTTTGAAGCGCAGCAAGTTAAAAATTTCTGCACAACAATTTAGTGAGATTTTGATGGTGATGGTTTGGGCTGGTTATGTACATCCATGTGCGGCGCAGCAACATCCACAAATGGCAGTAAAAATGAATATGTGGATGCACGAACAAGCTTTGCCGTGGCGTGTGATTCCTGAATGTGCCACGGCAATTTCACTGTCAAGTTGAAAGATTTTGAGCAAGCCGCAACAGTACAGATCATTCAGGATTTAAAATTCTCTGTGCTGTATCAGAGTAATAAAATTTCTCTAAATAAACACGCGCACGTTCACGTAAATGACCTTGTGAAATCATCTGCTGAATAATCGGTGTCAGCAAGGCATTCAGTTCATGCTGAATCAGCGACTCATTGATATTCAGATCACGCAATAACAGGTCAAAAGTGCGTTCCTGATTACGGACATACCAGGCGTGTACCCCATCATGTAGCTGCTGTTTTAAATAATCACTCTGGCGCATAAAGTCCCAGATTTCATGACCCAGCGCCACAGTCTGTGGCAGATCCTGTACTTCAATATAGTTTTTTAAGACCGACAAAGGCAGGTCTTTAATCTTGTGCCAGATATTGGCCTGCAGATGATAGAGCTTGTCATCATCAAAATGCTGGTTCAGGACCGATTCACTCATCTGGCTAAGCTTTAAGATATTCTTTTGCAAATAGGCGCTGACTGCACTGTCTAAACTGGAATCGGTCACTGTTTCCAGTACCGATTTGCCCATTTTCATAAAACGCGACACGCCAGGCACGCTTTTGGCAATCAGTGAATTGTCCAGATAATCCTGAATCGAGTGCTGGATTAACTGGCTGATCATTGCAGAAAAGGCCGGATTACTGACCACGGTTTTAATCAGACGCTGACGATGGCCACTTTTGCTGGCCACATACTGGGCAATTTTATCAATGGTCAGTACCGGAATGACATCGGCAATTTTGGCGCTGTCATTTACCGGATGCACCAGGGCAAAGCGGATGTGTTCTGCAATCTGTTCAATCAGAAAGGCGCTGGCCGGCGTGTCCAGAATCTGTTTTTGCAGCAGGTCATTCAGCTGTTCGCAGCTCCAGAGATCTTTCAGATGCTGCTTGCGGAACCAGTGATAAAAATGCAGAAATTCCTGCTGTACGGTTTCAGGCTGAGAAAACTCATGTGCTAAAAAGTCAAGATGAGCTTCAATCAACTGCTCAAGCATCGGGTTTTGCTGCATACAATCTCTGGAACTTAATTTAAAGGAATCAGTTTATCAGCTAGCGGGTTTTTTAGGTTCTGTGTTTTGGCCAGGAAGGGTAAATAATGTTGTACCACCTGCTGTTCGGCTTCCAGCATTGGCACATGACCGACATTATTTAAAATGACCGGGGTTTCCGCGCGTTTAAACAGGCCCTGTAATTCTTTGGCCACTTCAACATTAATAATTTTATCGTGCTTGCCCCAGAGAATCAGGGTGGGTGCTTCAATATTGCGGGTGAGACGGGCAAAGCTGTCCGGGGTATAAATCCGGTTTAGGGTTACCATCTGATCAATAAATTTTAAGGATTGACTGGCCCGTGAAATTAACAGTTTTTCCTGGGCAGATTTAAACTGCTCTGGCACTTTCGGCGGGTTTTGCATCAGCTGATGCGCAATATGGTCTAAATCGCCCGGCGCGGTGACCACCAGATTTTTCAGTAACAGCGGGTCTTTGGTATAAGGCGTATTGGAGTGTTTATAAATACCGGCACTGTTCAGCAGGAACAGGCTTTGGGTATCAAACGGATATTGGGCCGCATAGACCGTTGCCACAGAGCCACCCAGAGAATGCCCGGCAATATTCAGCTTGTCGGCAATATTCAAGGTTTCTACCAGCTGACGCAATTGCGCGCTCATGCTCGGTACAGACAGGTCAAAATTGCCCGAACTCTGGGTTTCACCGGTATTGGGTAAATCGGGGATAATCACATGATAGGACGGGGTGAGAAATTTGGCCACCCGGTTCCAGTTGTCGCGGTGTCCGGCAAAGCCATGTAACAGCAAAATGGTTGGCCGATTAACATCGCCGCCTTCATTATAGCGCCAGGTAATATTGCCAATTTTCAAGCTTTTCGAGACCAGACCCGCCGCCTGGCGTTCAGTCTGATAATAATGCTGCACCACCTGCTGTTCAGGCGAGAGTTTGGCGGCAGAGCTGAGCAGAGGCGCAGACAGTGCCAGTGCCAGGACTGCCAGTCGTGGCCAAGACAAAAATCGCGAAGAATCCTGCTTCATTGACGATATCCCCAAGAATATTTTTTAAATAGGCGTCGGCTTGGCTTGTTTGAATTGTGTAAATTTTCGCCTTAAGTCGAATTGAAAATGCTGTTTCTGGTTATTGTAAGGGCTTTGCAGAAAATGTCACCTAGCTGTTTTTTGACCGGGTTGGTGTGCTGCTTTTGAAGTGTGATGTAAATCGCAATTACTTTAGGAAAATTTGAAAAAATTTATCTTATAAAAATTGATCAGCTATTTTTTTTGCAAGTGACTTTGCCCCGGCAGAGGATTAAAATGCTGAAAATTCAAAAACTGGTGGTAACAAGAATGCTCACAGCTCAAGAGGCTTTAGAACGTCTTAAACAAGGAAACCAACGTTTTGTTTCGGGCAATACCAATCATCCGAAACAACTAACCCACCATCAACGTGCAGAGATGGCCGAAGACCAGAATCCTTTTGCGATTGTGCTCGGTTGTTCTGATTCACGTGTACCTGCAGAAATGGTTTTTGATCAGGGACTCGGCGATCTGTTTGTGATTCGTGTGGCAGGGAATATTGTTGCGCCATCTCAGGTCGGCAGTGTTGAATTTGCGGCAGAGCGTTATGACTGCGCCGTGGTTGTGGTCTTGGGCCATAGTCACTGTGGCGCGATTCAGGCCACCATTGATACCTTGATGTGCCCGGACTGTCCACCATCTGCCAATCTGATGTCAATTGTGAACCGTGTTCGCCCGTCCGTAGAAACGCTGATGCAGACTGAACTGAAAAATGATTTGGCCAAGCTGTCGAAACATGCGGTTCGTTCCAATGTGTTTGCCTCAGTCAATCAGCTACGTCATGGTTCAGCAGTGTTAGAAAACCTGATTGAACAGGGGCAGCTGAAAGTCGTAGGTGCAGAATATTCATTAGAAACTGGTGAAGTAACTTTCTTTGATTTTTAATTGATTCTAAAAATAATCAAAAAGCGGGCATTGATGTCACTGCTGTCCCATAGTTTGCTTTAAATAAAAAAACCTGAGTCCTAACAGTTAAAATATGAGTGCAAACAAACACTTTAACGACCAGGATTCAGGTTTTGTCACATCAGAATACCGTATTTCATG
>NZ_VOXR01000060.1:0-6969 GCF_013420645.1 Acinetobacter sp. C15 | reverse complement strand
TGTTATTGGCGCTGCTATGGCCAACGTAGCAGGACCGTGGGATCATAAAAGTGCTGCTATGGAAGCTCTTGAGAAAGCTACTCAGCCTTGGAACAGAAACAGTGTTATTGGCGCTGCTATGGCCAACGTAGCAGGACCGTGGGATCATAAAAGTGCTGCTATGGAAGCTCTTGAGAAAGCTACTCAGCCTTGGAACAGAAACAGTGTTATTGGCGCTGCTATGGCCAACGTGGCAGGACCGTGGGATCATAAAAGTTCTGCTATGGAAGCTCTTGAGAAAGCTACTCAGCCTTGGAACAAAAACAGTGTTATTGGCGCTGCTATGGCCAACGTAGCAGGACCGTGGGATCATAAAAGTTCTGCTATGGAAGCTCTTGAGAAAGCTACTCAGCCTTGGAACAGAAACAGTGTTATTGGCGCTGCTATGGCCAACGTGGCAGGACCGTGGGATCATAAAAGTTCTGCTATGGAAGCTCTTGAGAAAGCTACTCAGCCTTGGAACAGAAACAGTGTTATTGGCGCTGCTATGGCCAACGTAGCAGGACCGTGGGATCATAAAAGTGCTGCCATGGAAGCTATAAAAAAATATGCCTCATCTATAACAATTAATGAATCATTAGGTCTAGAAGCGGATACACAAAAAATTCTAGCAGCAACTACTCTAATGCCAGATTTAAAAACTAAAATTCAAAGTCTTCATCATAAAATTTCAAATGATTTATGGTTAGAAAGACAAAATTTAATAAATAGAGATTCTACTTTTATTCAGAATAATAAAAACATTACTGATAATTTTAACCAGTTATACGGACAAGAACTCCATATAGATAAAGATGCAGCTCAAGCTATAGATTCAGTTATCCATGATACAGATGCACTAAATATAGCGTCTGAACTAATTGATATAGGAATTTTTGATACATCAAGTGGATCAATTATTTATGATTATTTTAAAAACACACCTGAACCACAAAGAAATAATATTTTTATTAATTTTGTTATACCAATAATTTTAACAATAGCTATGTCGATCTCATCAGAAATAGAACTTATTCAATCTAATAAAAATCAGATAGTAAATTCCATAAATAATATTAAAGGTCATGCGGTATTAACATCTAACAGCTTCTTAAGAGCGACACCCGATGGAGAAAATATTTTAGAAATTGAAAAAAATACATTAATTGAAGTATATAAAACTGATAATTTACCTACAGGATGGGTATTAGTAAAATTAAATAAAGATAATATTGATATAAAAGGATATTTAAATATTTCTGATATTAAACCACTTATAGATTAGAGTTAATTATAAGTTAGCTTCCTTTAAAATAATGGTAGTTATATGAATTTTTAAAATATAGTAAAAGGTGGCTTTTAGCTCAACTACGGATATTTATGAAGTTAAAACTTAGAGACATAACGATATTTAATCGTATATTTGGTGCAGAAGGTGGATATCTTCTAGATTTTAGTGATAGAACCCTTATCCATTTCTTTGATGAAGAGTTAAATATTGACATTGATAATGAACAGTACAAAGAAGATGGGACAAGTAAAGCTAAGCGTGTGCGCTGTCTTCTCAAAAAAGTCGATGCAGATACCGCTTTGCATGTTTTAGATAAATTATGGTCATACCGTATGTCTTTAGATCCGTCTAGTGCAACTAGAGATCTAGCTGAATACAATGCTCTGATCGTAAGTATAAAATCTTTAGATAAAAATTTATCAGCTAGATTGCCATCGGTAATTCCACCCAAAAACTCATTCAGTGACATTGATTACACACATTTAATATCCGAAATGGATAGGATTAAACTGTTACCCCCTCATCCTCGTGGATATGCATTTGAACTATGGTTAAATGAGCTATTTAAAGTATTCAAAATGGATCCAAAAGGGAGCTTTAGAAATACAGGGGAACAAATAGACGGTAGTTTTAGAGTGGATGGGGCTTACTATTTAATGGAAGCAAAATGGCATAGTAAAGAAACGCCAGCTAGTGATCTACACGCATTCCAAGGTAAGCTTAATGGAAAGGCTTCATGGACTAGAGGTGTTTTTATCAGTTGGCAAGGTTTTAGTAGTGATGGTTTAACTGCTTTTGGAAATGGTAATAGAATTGTTTGTATTTCAGGTAGAGATATACATCAATGTCTGAAATCAAAGATACCTTTTCCTGTCTTATTGGAGGCAAAGCTAAGACATGCATCTGAAACAGGGGAGTGTTACATTGCCTATGAATATATTAGAAATCTCCCTAAGCCTTAGATATAAGTCACTACAAGGATATTTTTATTATTTAACATAAAATCTCTCGGGCTATGGGGAGATTCATGCCGCGCGGCAGTTAAAAGAAGTCCGCTGTAAAATAAAAAATGCCATTGCAGCAAGCACGGGGGGCAATGTGAGTATGTCGAAGAAAATCGCCAACTTTCTGCCATCGCTCTGGTTACTCATGTGTTTAACAGTAAAGCTGATCTGTATTTATCCCAATTAGACCATGACACTGTGGACCTGTTTATTCAGGCACTACAAGATGACTTTATCCTGATCAATCATTATGGAGAAGCATTCGGTCATACCCGAATTCATGAATCATTTTTAAAGTTACGTTTGGAAGAATTTAAACTTATAGCCCTGGTTTTAGCCTTCAAGGCACAACAACAGACTGGGTCAAGTGAATTTCAACAGCAGAGGGTGGAAGGCTAATACCAGCGATCTATAAAAATGGTAGAAAGAGGGTACTGTTGCAAATAGGGACCTAAGTCGATGATATTCGCTTCAAAAAAGCTTAGACACACTTCACCCTGATGTTGGCCATAATAAAATGACGAAATTTATCCTTTAAGGCCATATGGCTGATCTGATTGTTCACCTTGACTTATTAAAATCGTGGAACATTGATCAAATAGTAAGCGTGGAACGTAATAAATCATAAAAAAGCCCCGATTGGAGAAAAGGGGCTTTAAAGATTGTATTATACCATTGAAAAATAAAGAAAAAATATAAGAATTTCGTATAAGGTGTATTATGTTAATTTTAGAGAAACTACTAAATTATATTGAGTTGTAAATATTTGAAAATTCCGTTAAGATATTTTGGATTAAATTCTATTGCTAGATAGCATTCGTGTTGACTCATCTCTCCAAAAAACTTTGGTTTTGTTTTCTTATGATTTTTGCCATAGGATGGAGTAGTGTGTCTGTTGCATCAGTAAAGATAATGCATATCAATATGCAAACTGAAATGAGCCAAGATCATTGTTTAGATCAAGCACAGCAAGTCACTCAACATGGTATTAATCACGAAGTACAGACGAATACCGATTGCCATAATCATTTAGCTCTTAATCAGAATATAGATCACAAAAAGTGTCAGGAATGTTCTAGCTTATCCTGCCAGACACAGATCTCATGTCTTCATTCTTTGCAAAGCTCGCTAGATCCCCTAGATACCTTCTATTCTATAGATCAGCCTAATTTTTATTACCCCAACCAATATCTAAATGGGTATTGGCAAGAAATTTCACGTCCCCCTAAAGCTTAACCAATTTTTTTAAAATTTATTTATTTTTCAAAAATTAAGGTTAAGTTATGTCTCATAAAATTAGTTCGTACCTATTAGCAGGTATTTGTTTTGCATCGTCGCCTTTGGTTTTTGCCGAAGTGCGTGAATATCAGCTTGTTATTGATGAAGCAGTGGTCAGCCCAACTGGAAAGCCTGTAAAGCGCATTACCGTAAATGGTCAATTTCCTGCGCCTTTGCTTGAGTTTGAAGAGGGTGATGAAGCCATCATTCGCGTGAAAAATAATTTAAAAAACCAAGATTCTTCTATTCATTGGCACGGACTGTTGTTGCCGGGCATTATGGATGGTGTACCGGGATTTAATGGTTTTAACGGTATTAAGCCTCAAAGCGAGTATGTTTATAAATTCAAGATTCGCCAAAGCGGGACTTATTGGTATCACGCTCATTCTAAAGGACAGGAACAGGACGGCTTATATGGTTCTTTTGTGATTTATCCAAAAGGTAAAACACCATTGGCAGCACATGAAAAAGCTGAACGTGACTATGTGGTGATGTTGTCAGATTTTCATGAAAAAACCAGTGATCAAATTCAGAAAGATCTTAAAATTTCAGCTGAATATTATCAAGATCAGCGTGAAACCTTGGGTGATGTTTGGAAGCAGGTTAAACGTGATGGCATAAAAGCGACATGGTCTGACCGCAAAATGTGGAATCAGATGCGTATGCTAAAAACCGACATGTCGGATGTTACAGGTTATACCTTCCTCATTAATGGCAAAACACCTGAACAAAATTGGACAGGAATGTTTAAACCGAATGAAAAAATTCGCCTACGTTTTGTGAATGCATCTGCGATGTCTTTCTACGATGTCCGTATTCCTAACTTGAAAATGACTGTGGTCAGTGCTGATGGTCAGCCTGTAAAACCTGTTGCTGTGGATGAGTTTCGTATTGGCACAGCTGAAACTTATGATGTGATTGTGGAGCCAAAAGGCGGACATTATCAAATTGAAGCTGAGTCAATTGACCGTTCAGGCTATGCGATTGGTACACTGCACAATGAACTAAATCCTATGACACATGGCATTCATATGCCTGCACCACGTCCACGCTCACTTTTGACCATGGAAGATATGGGACATGGTGGCGGTGATCATGCAGGAATGGATCATTCGAAAATGAACCACGGCAATATGCAAGGCATGGATCACTCGAAAATGGATCATTCAAAAATGAACCATGGCGATATGCAAGGCATGGATCACTCGAAAATGGATCATTCAAAAATGAACCATGGCGATATGCAAGGCATGGATCACTCGAAAATGGATCATTCACAGCATGGCACAGCAAAACCACAAGAAAATGATCAAGTGGTTTATGGTTGGGCAAATGCATCTACACCTGCGGGCAATAAAGCCTTGCAATATAGTGATTTAAAATCTTTAGAACCGCAAAAAGATACTCGTGAAGCTAGCAGTGAATTAGTAGTGCGTTTGGGCGGTACTATGGAGCGTTATATTTGGACGATTAACGGTAAAAAATTCAGCGATGCTGAGCCATTAAAAGTGAAGTATGGCGAGCGTATCCGTATCAAATTTATTAATGATAGTATGATGGCGCACCCCATGCATTTACATGGCATGTTTATGCAGTTGGAGAATGGTCAAGAGTCGGTAGATATGCCGAATAAACACACATTGATTGTACCACCGGGTAAAACAGTGACTGCTTTATTAACTGCGGATGAGTTGGGCGAATGGGCAATCCATTGTCATTTGTTGTATCACATGAGTGCAGGAATGATGAACAAGTTGATCGTGGCAAATGTTAGCGATGAACAAGTGTCTACAACGCCAATTCAAGGTACAAATTCGACTCAAACTCACCAAGTAACTGAGCAAAAAGGAGCTGGACATGCACATCACTAATTTTGTATTTAAAGCGTTTTTTTCTGTTGCGGTATTGAGTTTAACAAGCTTAAGTTTGGCGCACGAAGGGCATCATTCAACTGCTCAGACTGATGGAAAAAATGTACCATCAATGAATCATCAAGCGATGTCTGAGATGGATCATTCACAGCATTCTCCACAAGAGCATGCACAACACATGCAGATGATGGGGAAAATGAATCATACTGCACATTCAGCACCGATGAACCATCAACATGCAGGTCATCAGCCAATGCATCACAAATCAACAGAGAAACAGCAAGATCAAAAAGTACAGAAAGGAGATCAACATGCGCACCATTAATCTTTTTTCTAAAACTGTTTTAGCAAGCTCTTTGTTGATGGTCAGTGCAGTGAGTTTGGCACATAATGGTGAAGATCATAGTGCGCCTGAAAAAATGACAGTTGCTACATCTTCTAGTCAAAATCAGCCGATGCAAATGGATCGCTCTCAAATGAACCATAGCCAAATGAATCAGGCACAACATCAGGCAACATCTACGGTTAATCATTTACATCATGTACCAGATGCGAATGCTCAGCAGAGTTCGCATTATGATCATCGCTCAGAACACGGTGCGCAAATTTATGCGATTACGACAGTGGACAATAAGTGGCTTGTCAATGAAGATGGCACAGGTGATTTAAAGTCAGAGTTTGAAACCCGTATTGGCACAGATGAAAATAAGGTTTTTATTAAAATTCATGCCGATAAAGAAGAATCGCATGATGCACATTATGATGCCAAACTTTTATATAGCCGTATGATTTCAGACTTTTGGGATGCACAGATTGGTGCACGTTATCGTAGTGAAAAAGTTGAACTCAATGATCATCGCAAAGACACCGAAGAAAATGTTGATGCGGTGATTGGCTTACATGGTATGGCGCCATATTTCTTTGAAACTGATGCTTATCTCTATGCGGGAGAAGACAATTATGCGGGCTTTAGCCTAGAAACGGAACGTGATTTTCTGATTACGCAAAAGTTGATTATTCAACCTTATTTAGAGTTGGATGCTATCTTTAGTGATGACTCTAAATATGCGAAAAAAACTGGTTTAAGCAGTGCAACCGCAGGGTTTGAAACTCGCTATGAAATCAGTAAAAAGATCATGCCGTATATCGACATTGCCTATGAGTATTCAAAAGGTAATGATGAAACGTCGTGGCAAATAGAATCAAACTCTGAGAAAGGTTGGTTATATGGAGCTGGTGTTAGATTTAGATTTTAATTAATTTAATGATTACTAAATAGCTTTATTTAAATAAAACTCTAGCTTAATGTGGCCGGAAGCAAAATGTTAACTTATTTTGCTTCCTTCCATTTAACATAATGGCTGTTATGCGAAGTCGACTTGTAAGCCCAAAGTAGAAATGTCCGGTTTCTCCAAAGTAAAAATGTCCGCTTTTAGAATATGCACTTTTGCAATTTTCTTAGCGGACGGTTTGATATGTTGGTGTCTATGTCGGATAAAGAACTTAA
>NZ_VOXR01000005.1:0-124666 GCF_013420645.1 Acinetobacter sp. C15 | reverse complement strand
AATCGGACTATACGTTATAGCTGGCTAAGCAAGCATCTATTTGACACACTGGAAGAAGTACAAGATTATGCAACGAGTTGGCTGTGGCATTACAACTATGAAAGACCACACCAAGCAAACAAAGGAAGGCCACCTCTAATGGCTGCTTAACCTCTACTTTTAACTTCGGTTATTTATGGGAGGATTACCATTATATATAAAGTACCTTAGAAGTTTAGTTATAATCCCCCGACACCTTCACATAATTTTGCGCTGAATACGGCAAAAACGCTTTTTCTTTATCGGTTAGCGGGCGTACTTTTTGTACCGGACTGCCAACATATAAATAACCACTTTCTAAACGCTTGCGTGGTGGTACCAGAGAACCCGCGCCAATCATCACATCATCTTCAACAATGACATCATCCAGAATAATGGTGTTAATTCCGACCAGAACACGGTTGCCAATTGTGCAGCCATGCAAGGTCACATGATGGCCAATGGTAACATCTTCACCAATAATTAGCGGTGAGCCATCCGGTTTATCGGAATTTTTATGGCTGACATGCAGCATAGCATGATCTTGCACATTGGAGTTTTTACCAATACGAATAGAATTCACATCCCCGCGAATTACGGCAAACGGCCAAACCGAGACATTTTCGCCGAGAACCACATCACCAATGACCACGCCCATCGGGTCGATATAACAGGAATCATCAATCTGTGGATGGGTATCTAAATAAGGACGAATGTTCTGACTCATAGTGATCTGCTCGTAAAAGTGGAATGATCAAGACAATAGTATAAAAGAAAAAGCACCCATTCGCTGAATGAGTGCCTTCACTTAAGTCTAAAGTCGTGCTTTAAACTTAGAACAGGTTGCTAAAGAACTGCTTGATATGGTCAATGAGGCGCGAGAAGAAGCCAGCTTCTTCAACTGCGTTTAAAGCCACCAGTGGTTTTTCAGCAATTACTTTACCATCTAAGCTTGCGACATATTTACCAATGACCTGGCCTTTTTGTAGCGGCGCAGTCAATTTTGGCTGAACCACCAATTGCGTTTTAATTTCATTGGCTTTGCCTTTAGGCATGGTCACATTAAAGTTTTCAGCCAGACCAATTTGTACTTCATCCGACTGACCAAACCAGACTTTAGATTTGGCCAGGACCTGATTTGCAGGCTGTACATTTTTGGTTTCAAAGTTGGCATAACCCCAAGCCAGCAATTCACGTGTTTGTGTCGCACGTTCCTGCATGGTTGGCGCGCCAAAAATCACAGAAATCAGACGCGTTGGGCCACGTTTTGCAGAAGTCGTTAAACAGTAGCCGGCTTCATTGGTATGACCGGTTTTTAAACCATCAACACTTGGGTCTGTATAGAGCAGGGCATTACGGTTGCCTTGACGGATGCCATTAAAGGTAAATTCTTTTTCTGAATAAATCGGATAGTATTTAGAACTGTCTTTAATGATGTGCTGGGCCAAGGTTGCCATATCTTTGGCTGTTGAATAATGGCCGTCTGCTGGCATACCGGTCGAGTTAATAAACTGGGTATTGGTCATGCCAATTTTTTTGGCTTCTTCGTTCATCATGTGCGCGAAGGTGCCTTCATTGCCGGCAATATGTTCCGCCATGGCTTTAGAGGCATCATTACCAGACTGAACAATAATTCCACGCAGCATTTCAAGTACAGTTGCAGTGCCATTCAGCGGAACATACATACATGATTCTGTGCTACTACCACGACACCATGCAGATTCGTTCATACGAACTTTTTCATCTTCCGTGAGCTCGCCCTTCAATAGTTTTTGTTCAATGATGAAACTGGTCATCATTTTGGTCATTGAGGCCGGGGCAAGTTTTTCATTTTCATTTTTCGATGCAAGAATTTGCCCTGTTTCATAATCCATTAAAAGATAAGATTTATTGTTGAGTTCTGGCGGATTGGATAAAACAGTTGCTGCATAAGAAAAGCTTGGTAGGAGGAGTAAGGCAGCAAGGGCGCTTTTTCGAGTCATTCTAGGTGTTCCAATACTTGATATATGCACAAAAGAGGCTAGCATTTTAGGATAAAGCAAAGCCGACTTCTATGGGAGAAATCGGCTTATCGGAAAAAGTATTGTAACCAAATAGTTTTATTTGCTGTACGCGGTCAATTCCTGGCAAATGGCCTTATTTTTCTGGCTTCCCGCTTTTTTGGCATCGGCCTGTGCTTCAACCAGCATCGGCTTAAAACTTTTTTGCTTGCTTAGGGCTTGTAAAGCTGCAACCGGATCTTTTTCTGCCGGCATATATTCTTTGGCCAGTTTGGCATAGCCCTGATTAAATTTAGTCTGGTCTTTGTCCTGAATTAACGCTGGGCACACTTCAGATAATACATAAATGGCTGCCAGTTCCTGCTGGGTGACTTTTTGAAGTGGTGTGACTTCAATATTTTCATTCTGTGCCAGTGCGGTTTGCCCCAAACCCAAAGTAATGGCGATACCAGCCAGAAGTTGCAAAGATTTCGTTTTTAATTGGGAAGTGTACATAAAAAAATAGACCTAAAACTTAAAAATACCACATGCCCATAAGCTTAATGATTTTTGACAGAATGAAAAGAAAAGAAGTGTATCTGAGCAGGCTGACACACAACCAAAATTAAAAAGCCAAATCAGAAATGCAATAAAAAAGAGCAATCAACCTATGCTGATTACTCTTGATGTGAAGATGGTGCGTCAGTACAAACCTAAAGTTCGATTGCAGCAGCATCCTGACAAACAGTTTTCTGTTCATCTGCCGTGGTTTCTTTAGCAGCATCACGTGCTTCAATCAGAATATTCTTATATTCAGCATCAGCCTGCAGTGCGCTGTAGCTTAAAGTCTGACCTTTTAAGTCTGCCAGGTAAGTTTCAATTAAAGCCTGAATATTGCTATCCAGTTTGGCGTTTTTGCCAATAATGGCCGGACAAACCTCAGCCATCACCTGAGCGGCAGCAATGTCTTCTTTCACAATGGTATTGGCTTCTTCTACCGTCAAGCCTTCAGCATTGACCGCTTGAGAGAGAATTACCGCAAAACCAAGCCCCAGTAAACGACGTACAGATAAGCGACGAATCATGTTATACACACTTTTTATTGATGGAAGTTCGACACTAAATATATATACTTCTCATTATATTTCAATGAAATGTGCTGACCGGTCATTTATTTAATTTGAAGAGTAAATTTGTGAATATCTTAATTGCCAATGATGATGGCGTTTTTGCGCCAGGGATCCAGGCGCTTGCACACGCATTAAAACCTTTGGGCCGTGTGGTGATTGTCGCGCCAGAAAGTGAGCGTAGCGGGTTTTCCAGTGCCTTGACCTTAGATCGTCCTTTACGTCCAATTCCGATTGCTGAAGATATCTGGGCGGTGAATGGCACTCCGGCAGACTGTGTCTATTTATCTATGAATGGCCTGTTTGATTTTGAATTTGATCTTGTGGTGAGCGGGATTAACAGCGGCGCCAATCTGGGTGATGATGTACTGTATTCAGGTACCGTTGGTGCTGCTTTTGAAGGGCGTTTAATGACGCAGCCGGCCATAGCTGTATCACTGGCTGGCCCTAATGTCCGAGCTTATCAGCATCCGGCCGATTATGCAGTTGCCGCGCAGTGGGTGCATGATTTTATTGCCAACGGCTTGCCAACCTTGCCGCCACGCCACATTTTGAATATTAATATTCCAGATGTGGCGGAATTAAAAGGCGCAAAAATTACCTATCAGGGCCGTCGCAGTCAATCTAAACCGATTACCAGCCATGTCGATCCGCGCGGTCGCCAGGTGTACTGGATTGGACTGGCCGGAGAAGCCGTTGCAGACCCGCGTAAAGATGTGGGTGAAATCCAGTCGGATTTCTTTGCTGTGGCCAATGGCTATGTCAGCATCACCCCAATTCAGATGGATGCGACCAATTACGATATTCTGGGGCATCTGCATGACAGCTTGAGTCCAGCCCTGTAAAGAATGTTATAACTTTGTGAAAAAGTACCGTCTGAAACTCTTTTTCGGTGCTTTTTTGTTAATCTTAGCGCAGTTCAATAATTACATTTAAGATGTAGAGAGGAAGATTAATGCCTTTGGTGTCACACGGTCGTTTATTTGCAGCACCGACAACATTGTTGAAAACTTTATTTGTATCTACAGCCGTTATTTCTACGCTCATCATCAGTGGCTGTGCGTCTAAACCTCAAGTACATAATTCTGCACGTTATGCGGCTGCGCCAAATTTCTATACTGTACGCTCAGGTGATACTTTAAGCGGCATTGCAGCACGTTATGGTTTAAGTTATCTCAGTATTGCGGAAATGAACGATATTGCCGCGCCGTACCGGATTTATGTGGGCCAGTCAATTCGTCTGAAAAGTGGCAGTGCACCGCGTACCACCACAACGCGTCCGGTAACGCAGCCAGCACCAATCCAGCGTCAGACCATTGCTATTCCAAAAACTACGCCAGCACCGACCGCACCGGTGACCACGACGACCACAACCACACCACGAACCACTACTCCGGCGCCGACAGTGAGTTCTACCGTAGGTTCTTTACGCTGGGTGAAACCATCCAATGGTGCAGTAATTGAAAACTTTAATTTAGCGTCGAATGTGAAAGGGATTCGTTATGGCGGCAATGTGGGTGATCCGGTCTTTGCAGCTGCAGACGGGCAGGTGGTGTATGCCGCAGATGGCCTGAAAGAATACGGTAACCTGGTGTTAATTAAGCATATTAATGGCTATATCACCGCTTATGCACACAACAGTAAACTTAACGTGAATAGTGGACAAAATGTAGCAGCAGGGCAGAAAATTGCCGAAATGGGCTCATCGGGCACCACCCGCACCATGCTGGAATTCCAGGTCCGCCTTGATGGCAAGCCGATCAACCCGACTAATGTTCTACCAATAAATTAATTTTTTTAAGTGCAAAACGTAAATTTCACCGTATAATACAATGAGTTGCTTTTATCAAAGGTAGGAGCATCTCATAAGTTCAGAGGGAAATTTATGTTAGATCAACTTCGAGCAATGGGTGTATTTGCTTGTGTTGTTGAAAAAAGCTCGTTTAGTGGCGCTGCGCGTGAACTCGGTATCACCACAAGTGCTGTAAGTCAGCAAATTCGTTCTTTGGAAAATGAAATGGAAGTAACGCTGTTACACCGTTCCACCCGAAAACTGAGTTTGACTGAAGCTGGACAAGCTTTTTTCCACAGCTGTCAGGAAATGCTCGCCGCTGCGGAGCGTGGTAAAATACGCATTAATGAATTACGCGATGACCTGGTAGGTGATTTGCGTATCGCAACCACCCCGGAACTGGGTGCGAATCATGTCATTCCGGCATTGTCGCACTGGATGTCAGCCCATCGTGGCTTGGCCATACATGTCGAAGCGGACAATCAGTTTATTGACCTGATTGAAGGTCGGATTGATATTGCTTTGCGCATGAGTTCAAAAATTGAAGATAGTCAGCTGAATGTAGTGCCACTGGCGCGCGTTGAGCAGGTTCTGGTGGCATCACCAAGTTATCTGAACCAGACCACACCGGTGTCACGTCCTGAAGATTTAAAAAATCATGACCTGATTCCAGTAAATTTGATGAAAAATTATGCCAGTTTTTCATTTCATCACGCCAGTACGGGTGAAGTGGTCGGACTGGACATGAGCTCTCGCCTCACCACAAATAATGTTCTGATTGCCAAATCATTATGTTTACAAGGGCACGGAATCGCGAGACTTTTATATCTAGATGTACAAAAAGATTTAATTAACGGTTCTTTGGTCGAAGTATTACCTGAATGGAAATTGCCGACCTTTACATTGTATGCAATTACGCCAAAACGTGAGCAGCAGCCAATGAAAGTGCATCGTTGTCTGGATGCTTTAAAACAGTATTTTTGTCAGTTACCTGGCGGCAGAATTTACCAGGAAGCCTCATAAAATATAACAATTCAGAAATTAAAAAAGCCGCATCATGCGGCTTTTTTATGCAGATTGAGATCTGTTGAGATCAACATGCGGCTTAAGCCAGGAACGTTTTGATCATTTTCACCAGACGTTCAACCAGCTGATCGGCCTGTTCCTGGCTAATGTTCAAGGTTGGCAGTAAACGCACTACGGAGCCGGCGGTCACATTGACAATCAGTTTGTATTCATCACGGGCAATATCCACCAGTTCTGCGCAGGCTTTAGGTAATTCAATCCCGATCATCAGGCCAAAACCACGCACGCTAACATTCTGGTCAGCCAGCTGGTTGCGTAGCTGCTCAACAATATAGCTACCCATTTTTGCGGCATTCTCGACCAGATTTTCTTTCTGGATAATATCAATCACGGTATAAACCACACGTGAACCCAGGGCAGTACCACTGTAGGTTGAACCATGGTTACCGGCAGTGAGTACACCCACACCGCGACCTTGGGTCATCACTGCACCAATCGGGAAGCCATTGCCCAGGCCTTTGGCAGTGGTTAAGACATCTGGCACAATATTGGTGTGCTGATAGGCAAAATATTTACCGGTACGGCCGTTACCAGTTTGCACTTCATCCAGCATCATCAGCCAGTTGTGCTGGTTACAGATGCGGCGGATATCTTCTAGGTAGCTAAAGCCTTGAGGCGCGGTATTAACACCGCCTTCGCCCTGAATTGGCTCAACCAGAATCGCGACGATGTCCGGATACTGAATGGCGGCTTCTTCAATGGCTTCAACATCACCAAACGGTACACGGATAAAACCTTCTACCAGCGGTGCAAAACCTTCCTGGACTTTTTTATTGCCGGTGGCAGATAGGGTTGCCAGGGTACGGCCGTGGAACGACTGATCGGCGACAATAATTTTCGGATTGGCAATGCCTTGTAAATAACCAAATTTACGTGCAATTTTAATGGCACCTTCATTCGATTCTGCACCACTGTTAGAGAAGAAGACTTCTTCCATACCAGCGACTTCTGCCAGTTTTTGTGCAGCGGCAGTTTGCCAAGGCACTTCAAACAGGTTGCTGGTATGAATCAGGGTCGCGGCCTGATCCGCGATGGCAGCAGCAATTTCCGGATGAGCATGACCTAAACCACAGACTGCAATACCGGTCAGGGCATCCAGATATTCGGTGCCATCTTCAGTGTACAGATAAGCGCCTCGGCCGCGGACAAAGCTGATCGGCTGACGGCCGAAGACGGGCATCAAATGAGACGGTTGATCAGTTTGCACAGGGGCAAGGGTAACGTTGTTCATGACTAACTCTTATCTGTAAGAAAGAAAGGAAAAAACTTATATAAGCAAAATCTGCCCCCGATTGAAAGTGTAAATGTAAATAAAAATGGAAATATTGCTTTAAGCATACTGTTTTGCTGTGTTTTCGGTATAATGCAAAACAGATTAGTTGAGGATTTATCAATGACTGAACAAGCACGCGATACCGAAGCGTTAATTCGTGACCAAATTGCTAAACATGCAGTTCTTCTTTACATGAAAGGCACACCGCAATTCCCACAATGTGGTTTCTCAGCTCGTGCAGTAGAAGCGCTCAGTCAAATTGGTCGTCCATTTGCCTATGTGAATATTCTTGAAAACCAGGATATTCGTGCAACTTTGCCGAAAATTGCCAACTGGCCAACTTTCCCGCAATTGTGGATCAATGGCGAGTTAATTGGTGGTAGCGATATTATGCTGGATATGTTCCAAAAAGGTGAGTTACAGCCTTTGGTTGAACAGTACAGCCCAGCGCCTGAAGCTTAATTCAGTCGTATAAAAAAAGCGCCTTTCGGCGCTTTTTTGCTTTTTCAGACCGGCCATTATGAGCCAGTCTGGTTACGGGCATCTTCCACCGGAATGGCCTCAATTGCTGTTTCAGCCGGTTGATCTTTTTTCTTGGCCTTTTTTTCTTTCTTGGCTTTTTTCTTTTTCTTTGGCTCTTCCTCTTCAATTTCTGCACCATCTTCAATGGCTTGCCAGTATTCCAGCTGCGCCATCACCATGTCATAAATCGAGCCTTTGCTATAACGGCCTTTTTTGTCCAGTTTTCCGACCGGACGCGCCATCAGAATTTCCAGCGCCTGATCAATCACATCAATGGCATGAATATGGAATTCGCCTTTTTGCACCGCTTCAATCACATCTTTACGCAGCATGAGATGCTGCATGTTTTGACGTGGAATAATCACGCCTTGCTTGCCGGTCAGGCCCTGTAATTTACAGGCATCATAGAAGCCTTCAATTTTGGCATTGACGCCGCCAACAGGTTGTACCTGACCCAGCTGGTTCATGGAACCGGTAATGGCCCAGGACTGATCAATCGGTAACTGGCTGATCGCTGAAATTAGGGCAGACAGTTCCGCAACGGTGGCGCTATCACCATCGACCTGACCATAGCTCTGCTCAAAGGCCAGCGCGGCAGAGAAGTGCAGAATCTGTTCGCGGCCAAAATGGGCTTTCAGGAAGCTGGACATTAACAGCACGCCTTTGGCATGTAGCGAACCGCCCAATTCAACACTGCGTTCAATATCCAGAATATCGCCGCCGCCCTGATAGACCGATGCCGTCAGGCGCGAAGGCAGACCAAATTCGACATCGGCATAATGAATTACGGACAGGGCATTGATCTGACCCAGACGATGACCCTTGGTTTCAATCAGCTGGGTGCCGCGCGACAGGTCCTGCCAGTACAGTTCACGCAAATAGCCTAAGCGATATTTACGATGATCCAGCGCCATGTTGATATGTTCTTCTGACACCATCTTTTTGTCGGCTTGTACCGCATGATGATGTGATTCCCGAATCAGATCACCTAGCGTTAGCGCATGTAAGGACAACGAGCTTTGGTCTTCGGCCAGACGACTCGAGTCGGTTAACAGCGCAGCCAGGGCAGAGCGGTCAAAGGGCAGCAGTTTATCAGCCTGAACATAATCAGCAATCAGCTGCATATAAGCCTGCTCATTGGTGTCATTACGTTGTAATGTATCGGTGAAGTCGGCACGGATTTTAAAGACGCTGCCCAGCTCCGGTTCGACTTCCAGAATTTCATAATAGATTTCCGGCTCGGCCAGCAGAATGACCTTTAAGGTCAGGGGAATTGATTCCGGTTCAATCGAAATACTGCCGGTTAAAGTCAGCATATGTTCCAGTGAGGACAGTTTTAGCTGGCCCGATTTCAAGGCACGTTTCAGCCCTTGCCAGGCATAAGGCTGTTCCAGTAACTGTTCGGCTTCCAGAATTAAAAAACCGCCATTGGCACGATGTAAGGCACCGGAACGGATTAAGGTGAAGTCAGTGGTGATGGTGCCGTTCTGGGTCATCTGTTCCACATGACCGAGCAGGTTGTAGTGGGTCGGGAAATCTTCAAAGATCACCGGCGCACCCGAGTTCGGCTTATGCGTAACAACAATATTGGCCTGATAACGTGCTGGCACCCGGCTAAACACCGCCGGAGTGAAGTCATCTTCTTCCTGTTCCAGCACCATTTCAACATTGTTGATAATGTCTTCGGCATAGTATTTCAGATAGTCTTCAAGCCCTTGAACCTCTGAAAATTTATTCAGTAATAAATCAATCCGCGGCATCACCACCTGTTTGGCAATGTCACGATTCAGGACCTGAACCCGATCTCGTGCATCATCTTCTAGATCACCCAGATGCAGACCCAAACGTTCCAGTTTTTTATCCATATAGCGCATATTGGCGGCAATTTCGGCGCGCTCTTTGCTGCTTAAGGCATTGACATCTTCCTGGGTCATTTCCTGCAGCTGATCATCTTTAAACTGTACCGGAATAAAGCAGTGCTCGTCATTGCGCGAGACCAGTTTTAAATCCAGGGTTTCACCTTCTTTGGTCAGTTCAATGAGGGCCTGTTGCTGTTCATCACCGGTTTGCTGGCGAATCTGTTCAATGCGGTTGTGATAGGTTTCGGCGCTAAAACGGCGTTCCAGCTGCTTTAAAATGGTCTGCCAGCTCTGATGCAGCTGGGTCTGGAATTTCGGTGCCTGACCGGCCGGCAGTCGCAGGGCAATGGGCTGGCGCGGGTTTTTAAAATTATTGACATACACCCAGTCATTTGGCGTGGCCATGGTTTTGGCATGTTGCTGCAGTAAACGCCGGATCATGGTGCGTTTGCCCAGTCCTGCCGTACCGACCGCAAAAATGTTATAGCCGGAATAAGGCAATGCAATGCCGGCTTCTACTGAAGCGCGGGCACGATCCTGACCCAGAAAATTATTTAAAGGCTTAATCCGTTTGGTGGAGGCCGGAATTTTTTCCAGATCCGGAATATGGGTCAGCTGTTCCGGGCTTAAGCGGGTGTTATTAAGTGTCGTTTGAATTTCGGCTTGTTCGAAGGCTGAGGTAAGAGTTTGTTCTGGTTGTAAAACTAATGTTTGTTGTTCGGTAATTGAAGCAGATAAAGAAGAGGTCATGTGCTCGTGTCTTTGCGTCACTGTGAAATCCAAAACGAAATTATTGCAATAGAGATTTAAGGTATACAGGTTTAATAGAAAATTTCAAGCCAGGCCGCTGCATTTCTCCAGAAAATCACAGGGCGTTTGCATAAATCAGGTTGAAACCAAATCCATTAAACGATTGAATAGCAACATTCAGTTTTTTGACAAAAATAATGTAATGACAACACAATCTACAGGATGGAAATCTGCCTTTACCGCATTTTTAGATCGGCGTGCGCTGATCATGCTGTTTCTTGGCTTCTCGGCCGGTATTCCCATTCTTCTTATTTTTTCCAGTTTATCGTTATGGTTAGGTGAAGCCGGCATTAGCCGTAATGCCGTAACTTTCTTTAGCTGGGCGGCGCTGGGTTATTCATTTAAGTTTGTCTGGGCACCATTAATTGATGAGTTACCAGTGCCATATTTAACCCAAAAACTGGGCCGGCGCCGGGCCTGGCTTTTAATTGCCCAGGTCCTGATTATATGCGCCATCTGTATTATGGCCTTTTCAGATCCGGCCTTAGGGCAGACGCATCTCTACCAGATGGCGGTGGGTGCGGTGCTGCTCGGTTTTGCTGCGGCCACGCAAGATATTGTGATTGATGCCTATCGTATTGAGCTGGCTGAAACCCAGATGCAAACTGTATTGGCTTCGACCTATAACGCCGGTTATCGTATCGGGATGATTGTAGCTGGTGCGGGCGCTTTATTTCTGGCGGCGTATCTGGGCACGGCTAAAGGCAACTATATTTATGAGGCCTGGAAATACACCTATCTGGTGATGGCGGCGGTGATGCTGATCGGGATGTGTACCACGCTGGTGATTCGTGAGCCGGTGGTGGAGCGTGTCCGTAAAGAATATAAACGCAGCGATTATTATCGACTGGTGGTGGTGTTTTTTGTTGCCGTGATCAGTTTTGTGCTGAGTTATATCTATTCCGGTCAGGCGCTGGATGCGCTGAAAAACCAGCTCAGTATTCAGGATTCCTTCCTGCTGTTTACGCTGGAGGCGATTCGCTTTATTGGCTCGGGTGCGGTGGCTTTACTGGTCGGAACTGTGCTGGTCAAACTGGGTGCAGTCAATAAACAGATGGCTTTTGAAACCTGGGTGCATCCGGTCGCGGATTTCTTTAAGCGCTATGGTTTAAAGCTGGCTTTGGTGTTACTGCTGCTGATCGGGTTTTATCGGGTTTCGGATATTATTGCCGGGGTCATTTCCAATGTGTTTTATCAGGACCTGAACTTTAGCAAAGAACAGATTGCTGAAGCAGTCAAAGTCTACGGGGTGATTTTCTCGTTGGTGGGTGGCTTCCTGGGTGGTTTGCTGGCCCAAAAAATGAATATCATGAAACTGATGTTTCTGGGCGCAGTGCTGGCCAGCTCGACCAACCTGATTTTTATTGGACTGGTCAAATCCGGGCAAAGCCTGAGTGATGTGCAGATGAATGTCGGGGCGCAGCAATATAAGGTACAGGCCGATGAAGCCGGTTACTGGAGCGTACAGGTACCGAGCAACGTGCTGGCTCAGGCCAATCAGATTCAGGTACAGGCACAATACGCCAATCAGTCCGATCAGGCACAATTAAGCATGCCGTATTTGCAGCAGACCGGCACAGCCCAAATCCAGTTATTACCGATTACCTCGGATGACCGGATTTCTGTACAGGAAGCCGAGCAAAGTCTAGTGATTCGCGGGCAGTTGAGTGGTCTTGATGCTGCACAGCTACAACCTGAACAGCCGCTGAGTTTGGTTCTGGATGGCAAGGAATATCCGGCCAAGCTGGAAGAAGGTGGCCTGTTTAGTGGCGTGATTGAAGGCCAGCAGTTACAGACAGCGCAAAATAGCACGATTCAGGTGCAGGCCCGATTGCTGGATGGCAGTACGCTCAGTGCCAGCCGCGGTTATCAGCTGGCACAGCAACATCCGGCGCTGGATATTGATATTCAGGCCCTGACACCGGTAGATGTCAACGCTGATGCAGCGGTAGAAGTTCGCGGTAAGGTGATTAAACCGTATAGCAGTTTATGGCTCTATCTGGCAATTATTATTGATAACCTGGCCTCCGGTCTGGCCGGTGCGGCATTTATTGCCTTCCTGTCCAGCTTAACCAGTGTGTCGTTTACCGCTGTACAATATGCGATCTTTAGTTCGCTAATGACCCTCACTCCTAAAATTTTAGGTGGATATTCAGGTACCATAGTCAATAATATCGGTTATCCGAGTTTCTTCCTCATGACCACGCTGCTTGGAATTCCGATTCTGATTCTGGTGGTGTGGGTGGCAAAATTATTGCGTGCTCATGAACACGCTCAAATTCAACAAAAGGACGAATAATATGCGCATGCTGCATACCATGTTACGTGTAGGCAATTTAGAACGGTCATTGCAGTTCTATACTGAAGTACTTGGCATGACTTTACTCCGTAAACGTGACTACGAAGAAGGCCGCTTTACCCTGGCATTTGTCGGCTATGGTGATGAAGACAACCATACCGTGCTGGAACTGACCCATAACTGGGATACAGACAGCTATGAGCTGGGCAATGGCTATGGTCATATTGCCATTGCAGTGGAAGATGCTTACAAAGCCTGTGAAGAAATCAAGGCGCGCGGCGGCAATGTGGTGCGTGAAGCGGGTCCAATGAAAGGCGGCGTGACCGTAATTGCCTTTGTGGAAGATCCGGACGGTTATAAAATCGAACTGATCCAGCAGGATGACAATGCCCGCAATAACTAAGTTGGCGCAGTAGTATAGCGCCACAAAATAGTGAACATTAAGCCAGCAGACTAGCTTTATTGTTCCAGCCCAGTAAGATGGAACTTTACCGTGAGGTAAAACCCGCTGACTGGGCTTTTTTATGTCGATGCAAAAATAAAATCACAGGATGTAGACATGCTAAAACTACTTGCATTGGATCGCTTTACCATATTGTTAATTGTGATGGTGATACTGGCCAGTATCGTGCCGGTGTCTGGACAGGTCGCTGAAGTCTTTGGCGTTATTACCACGGCGGCTATTGCGGTGCTGTTTTTTTTACATGGCGCAAAGCTGTCCAGAGAGGCGGTGGTACAAGGTATCATGCACTGGCAACTGCATACGCTGGTGTTTGCGTTTACCTTCTTGTTATTTCCCGTCTTAGGTCTCATAGCCAAACCCGTATTACTGCCGTTGCTGGGACAGGAGCTGTACTGGGGCTTTTTATTTATGTGCTTCCTACCCTCTACAGTGCAGTCTTCTATTGCCTTTACCTCGGTTGCACGCGGCAATGTCGCCAGTGCAGTCTGTAGCGCGTCTTTTTCCAATATTGCCGGCATGTTCATTACCCCGGTTCTGGTCAGCCTGTTTATTTTTGGCCAGTCGCAGCACGATTATGATCCGACCTCATCCATTATTCAGATTACCTTATTGTTATTGGTGCCTTTTATTCTGGGGCAATTGCTGCGGCCGTGGGTCTATCCATTTCTGGTCAAGTTCCCAAGTCTGGTTAAAGGCTTTGATCAGGGCACCATTTTAATGGTGGTCTATGGCGCCTTTAGTGGCGCCGTGGTGGCCGGACTGTGGAATGAAGTCAGTGGCACAACGTTACTGATTTTAACTGTGGCCTGTTCGGTACTACTGACTATCATCATGCTGCTGGCGCTGTACATCCCGAAATGGCTGGGCTTTAAACGTGAAGACCAGATTGCGATTTTCTTCTGCGGCTCTAAAAAAACCCTGGCCAGTGGTGTACCGATGGCGCAGATTCTGTTTATTGGCCAGCCTTTGGGCATGATTGTGCTGCCAATCATGATTTTCCATCAAATCCAGCTGATGGTCTGCGGCATTATTGCCAATTACTGGTCGAAGCAGCCTGAAATTGAGGACAAAGAATAATTCGCATATTGGCATAGATTCACGTATAATATGCCCCAACTTGTTGTGCTTAGCTCTGACGGTATCCGTCTCGGTGGGCCAAAAGAATGGTCTGTTGTGGTGTTGGTCTGCGGTTTATCTCGAATAAACAGCTTTTTTCCTCAGTCTTGAGAGTGATCAATTGCGACGACAGCAAAACCTTCTTTAATCTTATGGAGTAATCGACGATGCGCGCCGATATTCACCCAAAATATGAAAAATTAGTTGCTACTTGTTCATGTGGTAACGTGATCGAAACTCGTTCAGCTGTTGGTAAAGACACTCTTTACCTAGACGTATGTTCAGCTTGCCACCCATTCTACACTGGTAAGCAAAAGAACGTTGACACTGGCGGTCGTATCGACAAGTTCAAACAACGTTTTGCTGGTATGTCACGTTCTATCAAACGTGGTTAATACCCAGAATGAAAAAAACGGGCATTTGCCCGTTTTTTTGTGCCTGCGCTTCGGGTGAAAAGTACAAGACCTTATTGGTCTTGTACATCAATGAGATGATCCAGTTTCTTCTGGAAGTAATCACCCTGAATATAACGGGCATCCACATTCCAGGCGTTGGCAAATAGGTTCATATCGTTTAGTTCATGCAGCACCACTTCCACCGGCTTGATTTCGCTAAACTGCTGAATCTGTTCCTGTAGCTCCTGAGTTGCGCTATCTTGCATCAGTTTGCTGGTCAGCGATGGATGCAGGGTCACATATTGCACATCCAGCTGTTTAAGAATGGATTCGCTATACATCGACTGGCCGAATTCACGGATAGAAATTTCCGCGCCATGCTGATGCAGCAAATGCATCTGCTTTTGGGCATCCATCAGGTTCTGGCTCACATCTTCTTCAGAGAATTGCAGAATTAACGGATAAGCCTGCTGACTGCCCACAATGGTAATCAGTTTGGACACAAATTCCGGGAAAGCGCGGTCTTGTAACAGCACATGCTTGTTCAGGTTAACAATCAGCTTGGCTTCCGGATATTGGGTAATGAAGTTATGTAGCTGTTTGCAGGCTTCGACCAGAATCCAGCGATCCAGTTTAATGGCTAATTCAGGGTCTTCTGCTAAGTCAATTAAGCCAGTCAGTGGTTGCCATTCGTTATTGAAAATAAAGCCGCTGGTTACTTCGTAGGTATATAAGTTAGTATCATGCTTGTCGTAAAGTTGTTGATATTTCAGATGAATTTCATTACGATCCAGGCTGTGGCGTAAGGCGCCTAATAGCGATGAAGCAGCGGTTTCGACCACAGGTGCAACCTTTGGCTCGACAATTTCCAGCGACAGATCGGTCATGGATAAATCCAGTCCGAGGCTTTGCTCATCTTTTTGCTGATAAGGCAGTGCGGTTACAAAGGCACGTTCCATCAGCTGTTCAAACTGGGTGCTGTCGGCAATTTCACCTTCTAGTACCGCATAGCCCATACGGAAATTCAGCGGATAACTTTGCCCATTGACGCTCAATAACTGCGGTTTACTCAGTGAGCTGAGACCAATCAGTTTGGAATGCAAAATGGTGGTTGATTCTGCCTGGAACAAGCCAATATAGATCGATGAATTGACCTTGAATAAAGGCACATTGGTCTGTTCTTTCAGGAAGGTTTTAATATTACCGAAATAGTTTTTCAGCGTAACCCAGTCCGATTGCAAGACTTTTTCAGGGCAGGAGGCCAGGGCAAATACCACCAGCGCATTAATTTTGGATGGCTGATTGTTCAGGGTGCGGTTAATCAGCTGATGGGTCGGCTGCTGACCAGCTGTGCTTTCATTGCTGGCCTTGGCGGGTGCTGTAGCAGCTTGCTGAATATCAATGGTCAGCTGCAAGGCATCTTCATCAGTGGCCGGTAAAAATTCCAGCTGTAGCGGATTTTGCGCGGCGACATGACTATTTAAAGAGCTGTAGCTAAAACGGCCTAAATCAAACTGACCTTGCGATACTTTTTTGAAACGCAGTTTAAAATCAGCCAGATCTTCCGGTTGCAACAGGTCAAGCAAAGGCAGACCAATAATCTCATCTTCATTCTGAAAGCCAAACAGCTGTAAATATTCCTGATTGGCCTGTACATGAATGCCTTCCTGAATAATCGCCACCGCCTTGTTGCTGTCTTCCACCAGAGACTGCGCCTGCGTCTGGGCATTTTCCAGCTCTTCTTTGAGCTGGGCATGGGTTTGCTGCAAACGGCTGAAAGAGAGGGCACGAAGCAGACCTAGATAGAAACTGTCACTATCGTTCAGGTTGACCAGATCATAAATGCCTTTGCGGATGAGGGCGCTATATTGGGTGGCATCATAGTCTTCAGGCTGCAATAATACCAGTGGTAAATTCGGCTGTTTTGAGGCGCGAATCAGGGTCAGGGCCTGATCAATTTTCAAGTCGTAGGCGCGGCCAAAAATCACCACATCCCAGGTTAAATTCAGCTGTTTTTCAAAATTTTGCAGGTCATCGAGCAGGGTGGCCTGCACGGTATGTTCCTGTGCATTCAGCTGTTCGCAAATCTGATTAAAACGGATTTGGTTATCATCGATAATGAGTAAACGTGTTTCGGTACGTTTAAATTTTTTAGATAGTAAAGGATTTCTCACTTCAACGCTTCCCATAAATCTTGATTCTTAACGTCATTCATCTGCTTGTGAATAAAGGCATCGACTGTGGCTTGCTGCTGGTCATTTAACAGTTCAAAGTCAAAACGCATAAAGCTTTGAGTAATGAGTAACGGTTTAATTAAAAAGACTTTAATGTCTTCATCCCCTAAACGCAGCTGTACGGTCTGCTTGTCTCTTAATAATTGAATCCCCGGTAAAATAAGATGAGTGCTGACTTCATTTAGCTGTGAGCTCTGCATGAGCAGGGCAGGATGATAATGCCCGCTATGCCGGTCAGATTTCACATAGACGGCACATGGAATAATGTCCTGCGCCAGTACTTCAAGGCCCAGTTCCAGGGTTTTGTCAGTCGACTGTTTAATCCAGCGAATCACACCGCCACGCCACGGACTTTGCGGATTTTCCTGCACCAGAATAAATTCACCGGTTTTAAGGTTTTTTGGCGTTTCACCTTCCCATTTAATCCGGTAACCATTCACACTGATATCCAGCACTTCCGCGCCGTAAATCTGTTTGGCCTCGCGGTCCAGATTCTGGATTTTACTGATGTCGGCAGTGGCATGACTGTGCATCTGGTTGATGAACTGGCTTTCACTCTGGAACTGGTAATTTTCACCCAGTTGCAGGGTTTCCTGAAAATTCTTGCCTTTAGACAAATAGAAGTGCGCCACGCTTAAGCCAAAACAGATTTTGACCCGGGCCGAATATTCATAACGTTCATGGCGACGCTCAGGATTATGAGTGAGCAGGGTATGAATATGAAAATGCAGGGCCGGAGTTAAAAACAGCTTTTCATTGCGGGAGAAATGTTCGGCCTTGCGGCCCTGATTTTCACTAATATGATCCAGCAGTGCCTGCGTCGAAATAAAAATACCCGGCTCAAAATCACCCGATTGATGCGAGTTATAAATTGGCGGATAGTCTTTATTGGTATCGACAATATAGCGTGACAGGGTGGTTTCTTTGGGCAAAATCTGAATCAGCTTGACCCAGTCAAAACTGCAGAGATACAGCCCCTGAATTTCGGCTGGACGAATCTGATGGGTATTGAAAATATCCAGCAGGATTAATTGCACATAGGCCTGACTGATATTTTGCAGCTGATGCTGGGTGCCTTGCAGATGGTTAATATTGTTCTGATGAAAATTGTGCTGCAGCGCGCAGTTAAACAGTTGATGCGCAGTGAGCCATTGCCCGGAAAATGGCGAGCTATATAGCATCTGTTGCTGATACAGCAATAAGGTCAGTTGTTGCAGCGCATAATAGGTGGCCACAGTCCGCGCAGTCTGCAGGTTCTTTTTCAGGTTAAAGGCAAAAATGGAAAACTTCTGCTGGGCCAGCTGGCGGTGACTGCGGCGCGCGATTTCAATATAGACTTTGGCAAAATGACTACGTAACAACAGCGCCAGCTCGATAATATGCTCATTGCGGTCGCTGCTAATCAGACCCTGGTTAAAAAAGTGTTTTTCCAGGCTGGTCAGGACATTTTCCAGCGTCGGGTGAATGGCCTGAATCAGGTCAAAGCGCAAGGTTTCCTGACATTTGAGTTCAGAAATTTCCAGTAAGGCTTTGAACAAGGCTTTTGACGAGTCCCCAAGCTGTAAAATGGATAAGTCAGCTGCCCACTCCTGAATACTTTTGACAGAATTCTGGCAAAAACTGAGCTGTTCCAATTTCAGCTCAGTGGCAACCTGAAAAATATCTGAATGATTCATAGTCATCGTTGTTATTTAACTCAAATTCAAGCAGTTGAAACCCCAAAAAGCGGTGTTTTATTCTTTTCGCCCGCAATTTCCCTAACGAGTTTAGGAACCAGATAACCCGGCAAGTTCGCTAAAACCTCTTTATAAATAAGATCGATGTCCTGTGGCATCAGATCGAAATGATGTGCACCTTTCACTTTATCTAATACATGCAAGTAATACGGCATCACCCCAGCATCGAACAGGCGATAACTTAAATCGACCAGAACCTGAGCAGAATCATTCACCCCACGAAGTAAAACTGCCTGATTCAGGACGGTAATTTGATGTTTCACCAGTGTATTTAATGTACGGCAAGTGAAGTCATCCAATTCTGATGCATGATTTGAGTGTACCACCAGAATAATCCGTAGCCTACTGTTTTTTAATATGGAAATCAGCGTTTCATCGACACGGTTGGGGATTACAATCGGAACGCGTGAATGAATTCTCAAAAATTTAATCTGCGGCAGCGATTCCAGACGTTCGATCCAGCTCTGTAAACGTCGATTGGTTAACGTTAATGGATCGCCGCCACTTAAAATCACTTCGTTAATGTCGGGCTGAGATTCAATATATTGTTTGATGTTTAGCCAATCTTCATTTTTAGGCAGGTTGTCCTGATAGGGGAAATGGCGGCGGAAACAATAGCGGCAATGTACCGCACAGGCCCCGGTCAGGGTCAGTAAAAAACGCGACTTATATTTGTGCAGGACACCCGGTTGCTGGTTGGCCTGTTCTTCACCTAAGGGATCGGTGACAAATTCAGGATGATCTTCCAGTTCCAGATGATGTGGCAAGACCTGTAACAGCAGCGGATCAAAGGGATCGGCGACTTTCATTTTTCCGACGAATGCACGCGGCACACGTAATTTAAACTGTTCAGATGCCAGAATTGCGCCGGAGAGTAACTGTTCAGGCGACAGTTGCAGAAGACTCAGTAACTCTTGAGGATCGGTAATTAAATCACTGAGCTGTGATTGCCAGTTTTGCTGTTGATACAAATAGTTTGTCATGCCGGAAAAGAATCATGGAAGTGGGAGGGCAAGGCCTAATCGTGCTAGTTTAACAGTTTGCAGGCGCTGGGAATGTGCTTTGTGTGCGAAAAATCAGGACATCCGGGCCAGGCGGAGTCCAAAACGAGCTGCGCTGATTTTAAGCATCTGCCAGTTGGGAATAAAGCCGGTAGATGGATATCTGCTTGTAACTTAGGCAGCAGCGGCCGGTTAAACAATAATTTTTCATTGCGGCAAGGTATATTGGTCATTTAGAATACGTCACATAAAATGAATGTGCATGTGGCAACTAATGTTCGTGTCAGACTTGCTAAATGACATCGCAACAGCCCGTAGCATCGATAGCTTAAAGTTAGTAAGTTTGGAGTGTGCCAGTCATGGCCAATTATTCTACGAATGAATTCAAGTCAGGCCTTAAGGTTATGCTTGATGGTAACCCATGTTCAATCATGGAAAACGAATACGTAAAACCAGGTAAAGGTCAGGCCTTCAACCGTGTGAAATTACGTAACCTTAAAACAGGTAAAGTATTAGAAAAAACTTTCAAATCTGGTGATTCACTAGAAGCTGCTGACATTGTAGAAGTAGAAATGGACTACTTGTACAATGACGGCGAACTGTGGAACTTCATGGATCCTGTAACATTTGAACAGATCGCAGCTGATAAAACAGCTATGGGCGATGCTGCAAAATGGTTAAAAGACGATTCTAATGAAAAATGTACCATTATGTTGTTCAACGGCGTGCCTTTAAACGTTAGCGCTCCGAACTTCGTGGTATTAAAAATTGTTGAAACTGATCCAGGTGTTCGTGGTGATACTTCTGGCGGTGGCGGTAAGCCAGCGAAACTTGAAACAGGTGCTGTGGTACGTGTTCCATTATTCGTTCAGCAAGAAGAAAGCGTTCGTGTAGATACCCGTACTGGTGAATATTTAGAACGTGCATAATGGTGTAAAAATATACTATTATCGAAGGGATGATGATCAATCATCCCTTTTTTTATGCCAAAGTCTTAGAGGCATAGAAAAATAACAGGCGTAAAGTCGCAAAGGAAAACAGCAGTACCTCGAACAACAACAATCAAGCTGATTTAAATGCATCGAAAATATGAGGGATTGAATGGAAACATTACCAACGAAGTCGAGCCTAACTTCGAAAATTATCTGGCTGCTCGTCGCTATTGTGGGTGCAGTGTCTTTCGGGATTCTGGCGCTCAGCCGTGGTGAGCATGTAAACGCAGTCTGGCTGGTCCTTGCCGCCGCCTGTGTCTATAGCATTGCTTACCGCTTCTACAGTTTATTTATTGCCAATAAAGTCTTTGAGCTCAATGCCAGGCGTTTAACTCCCGCGCATCGGCTGGCCGACGGTTTAGATTATGTGCCGACCAATAAAAGTGTCCTGTTCGGCCATCACTTTGCCGCGATTGCCGGTGCCGGACCGCTGGTTGGTCCTATTCTGGCAGCGCAAATGGGTTATTTACCGGGCACCATCTGGCTATTGGTCGGGGTAGTGCTGGCCGGTGCGGTACAGGATTTCCTGGTGCTGTTTATTTCGACCCGTCGTGACGGCCGCTCACTGGGTGAAATGGCCAAGCAGGAACTGGGCAGCTTTGCCGGTATTATCGTGATGCTGGGTGCACTTGGGGTGATGATTATCATCCTGGCGGTACTGGCGCTGGTGGTGGTGAAAGCCCTGACCAACAGTCCGTGGGGTGTATTCAGTATTGCCGCCACCATTCCGATTGCCATTTTTATGGGCATTTACATGCGTTTTATCCGTCCGGGTAAAATTGCAGAAGTGTCGATTATCGGTTTTGTGCTGATGATGCTTGGCATCATCTACGGTGAAAACATTGCGCAGCATCCGTACTGGGGACCGTTCTTTACCTTGTCAGGGACTGAGCTGACCTGGGCATTGATCATTTACGGTTTTATTGCGTCGGTTTTACCGGTGTGGCTGTTATTGGCACCGCGTGATTATCTGTCAACTTTCTTGAAAATTGGTGTCATTGCAGGTCTGGCGATTGGTATTTTATTTGCCATGCCGGAAATGAAACTGCCAGCGGTCACCAAGTTTGTTGATGGGACTGGTCCGGTATTTGCCGGTTCGCTGTTCCCATTCCTGTTTATTACCATTGCCTGTGGTGCGATTTCCGGTTTCCACGCCCTGGTGTCTTCAGGAACCACGCCAAAACTGGTCAACAACGAACGCGATATCCGTATGATTGGTTATGGCGGTATGTTGATGGAATCTTTCGTGGCGATTATGGCGCTGATCTGTGCCGCGGTGCTTGATCCGGGTGTGTATTTCGCGATTAACTCGCCAGCGGCTTTACTGGGTACGTCGGTAGATACGGCAGCAGAAGCTGTGCGTAACCTTGGTTTTGTGGTCACGCCTGAAGCCTTGACCTTGCTGGCCCAGGAAGTCGGTGAAAACTCGATTCTGTCCCGTACCGGTGGTGCGCCAACCTTCGCGATTGGTATGGCCCATATCATCACCGAGATTTTCAATAGCCGTGAAATGATGGCGTTCTGGTATCACTTTGCCATTCTGTTTGAGGCGCTGTTCATTCTGACAGCGGTGGATGCCGGTACCCGTGCCTGCCGTTTTATGGTTCAGGATACCGTAGGTATTGTGATTCCTGCGGTGAAAAAATCTCACAACTTCTTTGGTAACTTGCTGGGGACAGCAGTTGCGGTGGCAGGTTGGGGCTTCTTCGTCTATCAGGGCGTGGTCGATCCACTTGGCGGGATTAACAGCTTGTGGCCACTGTTTGGTATTGGTAACCAGATTCTGGCTGCGATGGCGCTCATTCTTGGTACTGTCATCCTGTTCAAGATGAAGAAACAGAAATATGTCTGGGTGACGATTATCCCGACCGTGTTCCTGTTTATCACCTCGATGACTGCTGGCTGGCAGAAGATTTTCCACGAAAATCCGAAGATCGGCTTCCTGGCGCAGGCAGAGCGTTTCAATACCGCCATTGCCAATAATGAAATTCTGGCACCGGCCAAAAGTATTGCGGAAATGCAGACTGTGGCAATGTCGAACCAGATTAATGCGGCATTGTGTGGCTTCTTTATGATTGTGGCGTTTGTGATGCTGTTTGCTGCGATTGGGGTGATTCGCCGTGCCTTGGCCAATCCGGAACCAACCGTGCATGAAGCAGAAGCAATTTACCGCAATCCTGAAGATATTCAGCCGGCCAAAGGCCATTAAGGAGCGAGAAGATGAATCTGAAATTTGCTCGAGCGGGTAAAATGGTGATTTATAAAATCATCAAAATGACCGTGATGTCGCAGAAGGATTTAATCCTGAATCCTAAAAACTGGTCGCGGATTGCCACATTGTGGCAGCGTTTGCAGCAAAGTTTCCGGCTGATGGTGGGGGTGCCTGATTATCAGACCTATCTGGAGCACATGCGGCAGCATCATCCGGATCTGGAAGCGATGGATGCCAAAACCTTTTACCGGCACTGTGTCGATTCACGTTATCCATCTTCCGGAAACCTGAAGAAGTGTCCGTGTTAAAAATCTAGAAATCATCTGATTTCTTTAGAAAAAAAACAAAACGGTGTATGTTAGGGCATACACCGTTTTTATTTGGGGAATGAAGGTGATTTGGGGCATGAAACAGGATAAGAAGTCGGAACCAGTACACGATCAGGCGCAGCTCCAGAGCGAGCTGCAGCGCTATGCACCCAAAATCCAGCAGTTCCTTGAACAGGTTAATCAGATTGTTTTAGATAAACAGCAGCAGACCAAACTGGCACTGGTCTGTTTACTGGCCGGCGGCCATGTGCTGTTTGAAGATTTACCCGGTCTGGGCAAAACTACCTTATCCAGCAGTCTGGCGCATTTGGCCGGACTGAAATTTCAGCGGATTCAGTTTACCAATGACATGCTGGCCAGTGATGTAATTGGGGTGAACATGTTTAATCAGAAAGAACATCAGTTTGAGTTTAAGCAAGGCCCGATTTTTACCCAGATTTTATTGGCCGATGAAATTAACCGCTGTAGCCCGAAAACCCAGAGTGCCTTGCTGGAAGCAATGGAAGAGGGCAACGTCACGGTCGATGGCGTGCGTTACGAACTGCCGCAACCATTTTGGGTCATTGCTACCCAGAATCCGCTGTTTCAAAGCGGAACCTATGCATTGCCTGAATCACAACTGGATCGCTTTTTAATGCGTTTATCACTGGGCTATCCATCGCGTTATGCAGAAAAACTATTGCTGCAGCAATCTTCCCGGCAGAGCCTGATTGCCAGTTTGCAGCATGTGTTTAGTGAAGATGAAATCCTGGAATTACAACAGCAGGTGCATCGGCTGTATGTCAGTGACGCCGTACAGGATTATATTCTGGATCTGGCCGAAGCCAGCCGTAAAAACCGGCATGGACTATCGACGCGCGGAGTACTGGCCCTGAAAAAAGCCGCCCAGGCACATGCGTTAATTGAACAGCGCAGTTTTGTCACTCCGGATGATGTACAAGCGGTTTTTGTGGCGGTGGTGGCACATCGTATTGGTTTAAGTGAGGGTGAAACCCAGCAGCTGCTGCAACGTATCAGTTTTTATTTGACCTTTAAGCAGCTGCATGGCTTGCAGCTTGAGGTGGTGGCACAGCAGGTCGGGCAGGCCGGGGAAAATGTCCAGCTGCACCTGTTTTTTCAGCAGGATACGCCACAGCTGCGTTATCTGTGGATTCAGGTTGATCAGCAATTACATAAACTGGCGCTGAGTGAAGCCAAACAGCAGTATAGCTTAGCTTTTTATACTGCCCAGCGCGGCAAGTTTCATTATCCGGCCATCCAGTTATATTCGGTTTATCCCTTTGGTCTGGTACGTGCCTGGACCTATCTGTATTTCAATGACTTTGCCTGGATTGCACCGAAAGCGGCGCAGCACACCACTGAAAATAAACACAACCGGCACAATGAAGAACCTGATTTAGATGAATTCCGGGAGCTGCGCAGTTATCAGCTCGGAGATTCCTTGCAGGCGGTGTCCTGGAAACAGGTGGCGCGTGGCCAGGGTTTATACGTCAAGGTCTTTGAGCAATATCAGAATCAGCAGCAGCTTGAAATTGACTATGCGCAGATGCCCAGCACATCGCATGAAGAAAAACTCAGCCTAATGATGGGCCTAGTCGAGCAGTGTGAACAGCAGCAATGTGCCTATGCCCTGTATTTGCCGCAGGTAGAATTACCGGCCGCCTGTGGCGAGCAGCAATTGCTGCTCGCCAAACAACTGTTGGCGCAGGCATAAAGATGAATTCCAGTATCCGTATTTCGATTCTCTCAAGCCTGGGCCTGCTGTTACTGGCACAGCTGATCTATCTGCCTGTGCTGCTTAGTATAATTTTTATCATCATCCTGATTAGTCTGTATTTCAGTCTGCAGCCCGGGCGTCAGCCGATTGCCAAATACTGGACCTTTAGCCTGATTGCGCTGGCGCTGCTGAGTATTTATTTACAGTACCGTGCCTTTATTGGGGTAGAGGCCGGCGTGGCGGTGTTATCAACCTTTTTATTTGCCAAGGCCCTCGAAACCCGAACCCGGCGCGATGTGATTATCCTGTTCAATTTCGCGCTATTTGTCAGTGCCAGTTCCTTTTTGTTTAGCCAGTCAATCTGGATGGCCTTTATGGTCATTTTAAGCCTGCTCAGCTGTCTGATCGGGCTGTATCGCCTGCAAACCAGCGAATTTGAATATCAGGCTTCGGCTGTACAGGCCTTAAAGCGCGATGCCCGCCATGTGGGGCGTTTTGTGCTGTATGCACTGCCTTTTTTTGTCTTGCTGTTTACGTTTTTCCCGCGGCTGCCGCCACTGTGGCATATTCCGATTCCGGAAAATAAAGGCATTACCGGAATTAGTGACAGCATGTCGCCGGGCGATATTGCCGAGCTGTCGCAATCCAGCGCACTGGCCTTTCGGATTATTGGCGATGTGCAGCAACTGCCACCACGACATGAACTGTATTGGCGGGCGATGGTGCTGGATGAATATGATGGCCAGCGCTGGAGTAGCAGCTTTGTTAACCAGCAGCCGTTAATGCGTAGCGATGTATTGCAGCCGGCGCAGGCGCGTAGTTTTGATTATCAATATCTGGCGGCTGACCCGGGTGTGCGCTGGGTGATGGGGCTAGAGAAATCGGTTCCGTTGGAGCGCCGTTATTATAGCCAGCAGGATTGGGGCATTGTACCGCGGCGTTTAACCCAGCGGATCGAGCCGATTCCGTTGCGCTGGATTGGCGATATCCAGACCCAGACCGTGAGTAATGCTCACTTGAATTTACGCATCAATACTCAATTTCCGGTACAGCAGGACTTGCAGGCACAGCAACTGGCCCAGCGTTTATTTTTGCACAGCGGACAAGATCCTGAGCGTTATGTACAGCAGGTGCTGCGCTGGTATCGGGAAAATGGCTTTGTATATACCTTAACCCCGGGGCGATTAGGGCAACATCGTGTTGATGAGTTCCTGTTTCAGTCACGTCAGGGCTTTTGTGAACATTATGCTTCCAGTTTTGTGATGCTGATGCGTTATGTCGGAATTCCGGCGCGGGTGGTCACCGGTTATCAGGGTGGAGAGCTGGCCCCAGATGGTAAAAGTTGGGAAGTACGCCAGTTAGATGCGCATGCCTGGACCGAAGTGCTGTTAAACGGCAAATGGCAGCGTTTTGACCCCACAGCAATGATTAGTCCGCAGCGGGTTGAGCAGGGCATGCAAAACCTGATTGCGGAAGATCAGGCGGTATTGGGCGAGCGCGGCAGTGGCTGGACTTATCGGCATTATCATTTAATGAATAAACTGCGTATCTGGAGCGACTATGCCAGCTATCAATGGCAAAGCAAGGTGGTGGGCTATAATGCCGAGTCGCAGCGGGGCTGGCTGGCCAAACTGGGGCTACATTCCAGCTATGCCAATATCCTGATGCTGATACTGACCATTTTAGGTCTGCTGGGGCTATATATGGCCTGGTTGTATTATCAGCATCTTCGCCGGCAGCCAAAACTTGCCCAGCTGTTGCAGACGTTTTCGAAGCCGTTACCGCCTGAATTACAGAAAAAGCCTGCTGAAACGTTTAACATGTGGATGTCTCGTTTGGCGGCTCAGGCTGAGTCACAGCAGCATCATGTGTTTAAGCAGACCGTGCAGTTATATGAGCAGATGCAGTATGCATCTGAGCAGGTTTCTGAGGCAGATTTGAAAAAATTCAAAGCATTGCTGAATTCTTGTGCATCTGCATTGAAAAATCATAGAAAAGGCTTGTCATAAAATTTAAAAGTGAATATGATGCGTCACATATAGGCGTATAGCTCAGTTGGTTAGAGCGCTACGTTGACATCGTAGAGGTCTCCAGTTCGAGTCTGGATATGCCTACCAAATTTTAAAGGCTTATAAGTGAAACACTTATAAGCCTTTTTTTATCTCTGTAATTTCTCCATCCACCAATTTATCAGTAATAGCTCTATATAAGTCAAAGCTGTCCCTCATCAAGACTAACAAGAAGCTTTCTCCCTCTTTTGCAAAAAGACACAGCAGGTCCAGTAAAATTTGCTAGGCTAATATTTTTTATACAAGAATACTGCCCATGAAAAATATTGTTCTTTTTGCTGCGCTTGCAGCCTCGCTTATGGCCTGTAGCACCGTACAGCAACCCCCAGCACAGGTAGGACTTGCCAATCCGGCCAGTCAATATTGTATTGAACAGGGCGGCCGACTGGAAATTAAAGACGAACACAGTGGTCAGGTGGGCTATTGCCATTTGCCAGATGGCAGTATCGTTGAAGAATGGGCGCTGTTCCGTCAGCAGCCAGGCCAGTGTGTGGCAGAAGAAGCCAAAAAGCTGATCGGGCAATCGGGCAGTTTGCCACAGAGCGAAATCAAGCAGCGGACCCAGGCCAAAATTGTTCGCAGCGTCCATCCTGGCCAGCCGGTCACCATGGATTATCGCGCTGACCGAGTCACAGTAACCATTGATCCGAACAGTAATAAAATTGTGCAAGCATCCTGCGGTTAAGGCTAAACAGTCCGCCCAGTGCGGACTTTTTTATGGGTGTCAGGAAATTGAAATTTCAATAGGTAAGGGTAGGAGTGAGTTAAAGGCCAATTGAATGCTTGAATTGTTAAAATTTGATTAATACACAAACTGAAAGTTGTGACATGGTTCATATATTGTTTATTTTTCTGTTAGTATAAATTAAATTTGTTTAATAATAGTAAAGAACATGAGGCAAATCCTGATCGTGACCTTTATTGTCATGGTTGTCCTGTTAATGGTCTGGGTGTTTCAGCAGGAACAACACCGCAGACAACAAGAAATGCAGAATATTGTGCAGGAGGCACGCGACTCTCTGCATCTGATTGAACAAGATCGGGCTTCACATCGTTCATCGCTGGATGATCACATGCGACAGATCGAACCCTCTATTGAGCGGGCTGGAAGTTTAGGCCAAAAATTCTAATTCAGCATGAAATGCTCTGAATGAAAATTAAAGATAAATTTTAGAAACAATGAAAAATCAGTGTGATATAATTTACCCATTAGACAATTAAATTAGCGTATTTATTTTTTAAATAGTTGATTTAATTATGGTAAGTAAAGCTGCATAAAGTTATGCGGCTTTTTTGTTTAGAATTTATCTGATTTGAGCTGTTAAGGGCTCAAAGCATAATGGCTAAATAGACTTATCCTGTGCGTGTAACTTTTGGCATATCCGTTGCTTGGCAATGCTAGGGGTAGGGATGAATTTTCTCCGTACTTTCGCATCACTGTTGGGTATTTAAGTTTATTTACAAGGGCGAGGTCATGACGACTCCTAATCCATCTTCAGAAAATGTGCTTGAGCGCTTATTTAAGTTAAGCGAAAACAAGACCAGTTTTCGTACTGAGGTTCTTGCTGGTGTAACCACATTCTTAACTATGTGTTACATCATTATTGTCAATCCAATGATTTTATCCGAAACCGGCATGGATCACGGGGCTGTCTTTGTTGCAACCTGTCTGGCAGCCGCAATTGGCTGTCTGGTAATGGGACTGATTGCCAACTATCCGATTGCGCTGGCACCGGGTATGGGCCTGAATGCCTATTTCACCTATTCGGTCTGTCTGGGCATGGGTGTGCCTTGGCAAACTGCGCTGGCCGCGGTGTTTGTATCCGGTCTGGTGTTTATTGCCATCAGCATGTTCAAAATTCGTGAAGCCATTGTCAATGCCATTCCAATGTCCCTGAAACTGGCCATTGGCGGCGGGATTGGTTTATTCCTGGCTTTAATCGCATTGAAAAATTCCGGCATTATTGTCGATAATCCGGCGACTTTGGTGGGTCTGGGCGACTTGAAACAGCCTTCAGTGTTGCTGGCCTTATTTGGCTTCCTGATGATTGTGGTGATGCACCAGTTCAAGGTGCGCGGTGCAATTATCATCAGTATTCTGGTGTTAACGGCTATTTCTACGGCTTTGGGCTTAAGCGAATTTAAAGGTGTGGTCGGTGAAATCCCGTCTATCGCGCCAACATTCATGCAAATGGACTTTGAAGGTCTGTTTACTGCCAGCCTGATTGGAGTGATTTTCGTTTTCTTCCTGGTCGATCTGTTTGACTCAACCGGTACCCTGGTCGGCGTTTCACACCGTGCAGGCCTGCTCAAAGATGGTAAATTGCCACGTTTGAAAAAAGCCTTATTTGCCGATTCATCTGCCATTGTGGCGGGTGCAGCACTAGGTACCTCTTCAACCACACCGTATATTGAATCGTCTGCTGGTGTTGCAGCGGGTGGTCGTACTGGTCTGACTGCAGTAGTGGTCGCGGTGCTGTTTGTACTGTGTTTATTCCTGGCGCCACTGGCCCAATCGGTACCGGGCTTTGCTACTGCACCTGCCTTGTTATTTGTGGGTGTGCTGATGATTCAGGGCATTGTACATATTGACTGGGAAGATATTACCGAAGCGGTTCCAGCCTTCCTGACCATCGTATTTATGCCATTTACCTACTCGATTGCAGACGGTATTGCCATGGGCTTTATTAGCTATGCGCTGATTAAGCTGTTGACCGGTAAAGCTTCATCTGTGCCGTATATGGTGTGGATTATTGCAGTATTGTGGGCATTAAAATTTGCGTTATTTGGCGGTTAATCCCCAGCAACCATTTTGAGGGTGTAAACTCGGTTTGCACCCTTTTTTATTTTCATGAGGATGAGAGATGAATCAATTTGAGCTGATTCGCGCCTTACCCAAGGCAGAGTTGCATGTCCATATTGAAGGGACGTTTGAGCCAGAACTGATGTTTGCCATCGCGCAGCGTAACAATATTGCCATTCCATATCAGTCAGTCGAGGAAGTAAAAGAAGCCTATAACTTTCATAACCTGCAGTCGTTTTTAGACATCTATTATGCCGGTGCCAATGTACTGGTACATGAGCAGGACTTTTATGATCTGGCCTGGGCCTATTTTGAAAAGTGTGCAGAAGATCAGGTGGTACATACCGAAATATTCTTCGATCCACAAACCCATACCGACCGTGGGATTGCCTTTGCAACGGTGATTAACGGTTTACAACGTGCCTGTGATGATGCACAAAGCAAACTTGGCATCAGTTCCCGTTTAATCATGTGTTTCTTGCGTCATCTTAGCGAAGAAGCAGCATTTGCAACGCTGGAACAGGCACTGCCATATAAAGAGCAGATTATTGCAGTCGGTCTGGATTCTAGCGAAGTCGGGCATCCACCTGCTAAATTTGCCCGCGTTTTTGCCAAAGCCCGTGAATACGGTTTCTTGGTGGTGGCGCATGCCGGTGAAGAAGGTCCACCAGAATATATCTGGGAAGCACTGGACTTACTGAAAGTGAATCGTATTGACCACGGCGTGCGTTCTGAAGAAGATCCTGCACTGATGCAGCGTCTGATTCAGGATGAAATGCCGCTTACGGTGTGCCCGCTCAGTAATTTAAAACTGTGCGTTGTGCAGGATATGCAGCAGCACAATATCCGCCGTTTGTTACAGCAGGGCGTGAAGGTGACGGTTAACTCGGATGACCCGTCTTATTTCGGCGGCTATATGAATGACAACTTTATTGCCATTACCGAAGCGTTAGATTTAAGTGCAGATGAGCTAAAACAACTGGCGATTAACTCCTTTGAAGCCTCGTTCCTGCCAGCAGCGCAGAAACAGGCCTGGATTGAAAAAATCCAGGCGCTATAAGCGCATCTAGCTTCATAAAATGATGAAAAAAATAGGCCTACTTCATGTAGGCCTGTTACTTTCTTGTTTTAAAAAAGTAAGTTAAAGCAATATTAAGCTGAGAATCTTATAGGATTCTACACAGATAAAGCCAATATAAGTACAGATGCCAAAATTTATAATTTTTACAGATTTAGATGGGACTTTATTAAATCATGATAATTACAGCTATGGGCAGAACACAGAGCTGATCCAGCGTTTAATTCCGGATTCTCCGGTTATTTTATGTAGCAGTAAAACTGCAGCGGAAATCCGCCATTTGCAGCAACAGCTCGGTTTAAGTGGCATGCCTTTTGTGGCTGAAAATGGGGCATATATCTATTTTAATGCGCAGCATGACTATCAAAGTCCCTTATCCAATACCGACATTGCTGCACAACTCCAGCAGTTAAAAACAGACTATGGCTTAAATTTTCAATGCTTTAGTGACTGTGATGCTGCGCAGATTGCAGCATTGACCGGTTTGGCGCTGAACGATGCAGCCCGGGCTTTAGAACGTCCGTATAGCGAAGTCATTATCTGGAAACCGGATAGCCGGGCCGAAGATGAAGCGCTGCTTGCACAACATCTGGCCAGTAATTTGCATATGGTTCATGGTGGACGCTTTAGCCATATTTTAAGCCGTGACTGTGATAAATCGCTGGCAGTGAACTGGCTGAAACAGTTTTATCCGGCGCAAATGGTGTGTATTGGGCTGGGGGACAGTGAAAATGATCTCGATATGCTGAAAGCCTGTCAGCATGCCGTGGTGGTCAAACGGCCGTATAAAGCAGCATTGGCATTAGAACACGATTCTGTGTACTTCACCCGGCAGCAGGCACCAGCGGGTTGGGCAGAAGGATTACAGCACTTTTTACAACAATAAACTGGAGAGGAAGATGGTCGATTTTGCACAAGAAGGCATGATTACAACAATACATGATTTAAAACAGCGCCATCTACATGAATACGAACAGGAACTTCGCGAATTTACCAAGTCCAAACCGGTCACCTTAATTTTACCTTCCTTATATTCCGAGCTTGAGCATCCGGCCTTAACCCAGATTGTCGAGGAATTAAAAGGCGCCGATTATATCCAGCAGATTATTATTGGTCTGGATCAGGCCAATGCGGAGCAGTTTGCTCATGCGCGGGAATTCTTCTCGGTGTTGCCGCAAAACCATGTAATTTTATGGAATGATGGACCGCGTTTGCAGCAGCTGCATCAGCAGTTAAATCAGTTAAATGTCGCGCCTTTGCAGCGCGGTAAGGGCCGTAATGTCTGGTATTGTGCCGGTTATGCTATGGCTGAAGGCAAGAGCCAGGTGGTGGCGATGCATGATTGCGATATTTGTACCTATAAACGCGACATGCTGGCCCGGCTGATTTATCCGATGGTACATCCACAATTCAGCTTCCAGTTTTCCAAAGGTTATTATGCGCGGGTGGCCAACCGGAAAATGAATGGTCGGGTGTCACGTCTGCTGGTGTCACCTTTATTGCAGGCCCTGAAAAAAGTCTTCGGACCGCTGGATTATCTGCTTTATCTTTCAGCCTTTCGTTATCCCTTGTCTGGAGAGATGGCAATTCATGTCGAAGCACTGCGTGACCTGAAGGTGTCGGGCGATTGGGGCCTGGAAATTGGCGTGCTCTCGGAAATTTACCGCAACTATTCCACCAAGCGCATCTGTCAGGTCGATATTGCCGATGATTATGAACATAAACATCAGGAAGTCACCACCGCCAATGGGGATGGTGGCCTAAAACGGATGAGCCGGGATATCGCACTGGCATTTTTCCGTAAGCTGGCGGCGCTGGGGGTGCAGGTCAGTCTGGACAATATTCGGATTATCCGCGCGGCCTATTATCGTAATGCGCTGGATCTGATTGATCACTATTATTATGATGCCACCACCAATGGCCTGAACTATGACCGGCACAGCGAAGAAAATGTGGTGGAATTATTTGCTCAGAGTATTGTCGAGGCAGGGGAGCAGTTTATGAATTATCCGAACCAGCAGTCTTTTATTCCAAGCTGGAACCGGGTGCAATCGGCCTGTCCAACGGTATTTGCGGATATGAAGCAGGCAGTTGCCCTGGATAATGCTTAAATTTGCCATTTATTTGTGCATTGCGGTCAAAAAGATAAACCGAATCCGCGCTAAAGCCCTTAAAATAGGCCGGTAAAATGACGCAAAACTGAAGGAAAATACATGAAAAAGTTGGCTTATGTTTTAGCACCGCTGGCATTACTGTTAAGCGCATGTGCATCTACAGGCACCACTCAGCCTACAGCGGCAACAACGACCCAGCAATTGGGCGGCGCAGCACTGAAAATTGCGATTAATGCCAAATGTGTGACCGAGCTAAACAACATTCCGGCATGGCAAACGGCCACCAAAGTCATGACCAGCACCCAAAAGCAAAATATCCAGACTGAAATCTGTGGTTGTGTCAGCGAAAAAGCACCACAAAATGTGACTGCGGTAGACTTGGCGACAGCAGCGATTGACCCGGCAGCGCGTGCCACCATTGTGAGCAATGTTGTATCAAAAACCATTCATGCTTGTGTGCAAGAAGCAGTACAATAAGCGCAAGATGAAAGAAATAGGCTGACAGGTTCAGCCTATTTTATTGAAGGTAATAATGTCGATGAAAATTGCTGGTGTAGATGAAGCAGGGCGCGGGCCTCTGGTGGGAACCGTGGTGGCTGCGGCAGTCATTCTGGATCCGAACAATCCGATTGCGGGCTTGAATGATTCCAAGAAACTGAGTGAAAAGAAACGTGAAAAGTTATTCATTGAGATTCAGGAAAAAGCCTTGGCTTGGGCCATTGCTGAAGCCAGTCCGGCTGAAATTGACGAGCTGAATATTTTACAGGCCTCATTGCTGGCTATGCGCCGTGCGGTTGAAGCCTTGCAGGTCCAGCCCGATCAGGTCCTGGTCGATGGCAATAAAATTCCGCAAGGACTAAACATGCCGTGTGAAGCGGTGGTGGGTGGAGATGCCTTGCACGCCGAAATTTCCGCAGCCAGTATTCTGGCCAAAGTCACCCGTGACCGGCAGATGCTGGAACTGGACCAGAAGTTTCCACAGTTTGGTTTTGCCAAGCATAAGGGCTATCCGACCAAAGCGCATTTTGAAGCAATAGCTTTGCATGGCGTAACTACAGAGCATCGCCGTAGTTTTGGACCAGTACGTAAAGCGCTGGCTTTGCTGGAACAGCAATAATTTTGAAGCGCTAAAAAAACTTAAAGCGGCCGTAGAGCCGCTTTATAACAAGATAACTTTAAGTCTTAACGGTTAAAGTTATTTTGTGGGTAATTATCATCTTCATAAGAAGGCTGATAATCCTGATCGAGATGTTGCAAATGCTCATGCATGGCACGTTCATGTTGAATACGTTGATAAATTTCTTCACGATGAACAGACACTTCTTTTGGCGCATTCACACCAATACGCACCTGGTTGCCTTTGACACCAAGTACAGTAACACTGACTTGATCCCCAATCATTAATGTTTCTCCGACACGTCGGGTCAGAATCAGCATGTTTATCTCCTTGCAAAATGCTAAACCTGCATTGATTTGAAAGTTTTGAAAAGCACAAAATATTTCAAGCGAAATTTTATCAGAACTCTCCCTGACAAAACCTTGTCGGATACAATTCTGTTAAGATTTCTAATTCTCATTATTTCAATATAACAGAGCCACTATAAAAAATACTATAGTGGCTCTGATTTTTTGTAGTTTTTCGCAATATTGTCTGACAATTGCAATAATTGCTGACTACAGATTAAGCACGCGCGCTTGATTCACCTGACTCGCGGTCTAAACCGAACGCCGTGTGCAGTGAACGAACTGCAAGCTCTAAATAGTTTTCTTCAATAATCACTGAAATTTTGATTTCAGAGGTCGAGATCATCAGAATGTTGATGCCTTCGTCTGCAAGTGCGGTGAACATTTTGCTCGCTACGCCAGCATGTGAACGCATACCCACGCCGACAATTGACACTTTCACGATGTCGTCACGGGTTGCAACTTCACGTGCACCAATTTCCTGTGCAGTCGCTTCAAGAATCGCTTTGGCTTTGGCCAGTTCACCACGGTTTACGGTAAAGGTGAAATCAGTGGTGCCATCTTCTTCAACGTTCTGGATAATCATATCCACTTCAATGTTGGCAGCGCCAATTGGGGCCAAGATTTTAGAGGCAATACCTGGCTCATCTGGCACACCGAGAATAGTCAGTTTAGCTTCGTCACGGTTAAACGCGATACCTGAGATAATTGGCTGTTCCATGTTGTCTTCCAATTCAGTAGTAATAAGAGTTCCGACGTTGTTTTTAAACTCTTCGTCAAATGCACCATCGTTGTCGTTATCGAAGCTAGATAGTACGCGTAAAGGCACCTGATATTTACCAGCAAATTCTACAGAACGGATTTGCAGGACTTTTGAGCCTAAAGATGCCATTTCCAGCATTTCTTCAAAAGAAATACGATCCACTTTTTTTGCTTTTGGCGCAACACGCGGGTCAGTGGTGTATACACCATCAACATCGGTGTAGATCTGGCATTCATCTGCTTTTAATGCTGCGGCTAACGCAACACCGGTTGTATCTGAACCACCGCGGCCTAAAGTTGTGGTATTGCCTTGCTCATCTACACCTTGGAAGCCTGCAACCACAATCACACGGCCGGCATCTAAATGACCAGTCATGACATCGGTGTCAATCGCTTCAATACGGGCTTTGGTGAACGCGCTGTCAGTTTTAATTCCGACTTGGCGACCGGTTAGAGATTTAGCTTCTACGCCAATAGAATTGAGCGCCATAGCTAACATGGAAATCGTTACCTGCTCACCCGTAGAAACCATCTGGTCAAGTTCACGTGGGTCAGGGGTGTCGGTAATGGCTTTCGCGAGAGCGAGCAGGCGATTGGTTTCGCCACTCATTGCTGATACAACAACGACCACCTTGTGGCCATGGTCATGCCAGCGCTTTACGCGACGAGCAACATTTAAAATGCGCTCGGGCGTACCCATAGAAGTACCGCCATATTTTTGAACGATTAATGCCATAGTTGTTCCATATAAGCCATGACCCTGATTGCCGCCAGGGTCAGTTACACAAAAGTGAAGTTATTTTGCTTCCAGCCAGGCAGTTAAATCAGCCATGACTGAGGCAAACTTCTCGTTTAGTGGCGCGCCACCTTGTGCTAAGTCAGGTTTACCACCACCTTTACCACCAAGCTCAGAGGCCAAGTGTTTGATGATGTCACCTGCTTTAATAGACGCGGTAAAGTCTTTTGCAACGGATGCAATCAGGCTCACTTTGTCACCCTCTACACCGGCAAGGACAATCACTGCGTTGTCTAATTTTGATTTCACACCGTCATGCAGGTTGCGCAGTGCTTTGGCATCCATACCCTGAACAGTGGTAATAAGTGTTGCACGGCCAGCAATGGTCTGAACTTGACTTAAAAGTTCACCCGCTTGCAGGCTGGCCAGTTTCTGATTCAGCTGTTCAATCTGTTTTTGCAGGCTAGATGCTGTTTCAACAATTGCTTCAACCTTCTCAATGGTTTGCTCTTTCTGTGCTTTTAACAGCGCATTAATGGTGTTGATGTCACGATCAGCTTTTTGCGCAGCTTCAATCGCTTTGGTGCCTGTCACCGCTTCAATACGACGCACGCCTGCAGCCACACCACCTTCAGAGGTTATTTTGAACAGACCGATGTCACCAGTGCGTTTCACGTGAATACCGCCACATAGTTCGATCGAGAAGTTTTTCTCTTCAATTACTGAACCCATAGACAGTACGCGAACTTCATCACCGTATTTTTCACCGAACAGCATCATCGCGCCTTTGGCTTTCGCAGATTCGATATCTAACAGCTCAGTGGTCACTTCGGTATTGGCAATCACTTCAGCATTCACCAGACGCTCAATTTCTTGCAGCTGTTCAAATGAAACCGGCTGGTCGTTGGCAAAGTCAAAACGTAATACGTCTGATGCAACCAGTGAGCCTTTTTGCTGTACGTGTGAGCCCAGAATTTGACGCAGCGCAGCGTGCAGCAGGTGAGTGGCAGAGTGGTTACGCGCAGTCGCAGCACGAATGTCCGCTTTGACAATTGCTTCCACGTTTTGTGCTGCTTTCAGGCTACCCATGGTTACAATACCCTGGTGTACAAAAGCGCCGCCCGATTTTTTGGTGTCTTGCACTTCAAAAATACCGGTGTCGTTTTTGAAAATACCGGTATCACCGATCTGACCACCGCTTTCCGCATAGAATGGCGTCTGGTTCAGGACGATCAGTGCTTCATCACCTTCAGCGACTTCGTCAACCTGTTCGCCATCTTTATAGATGGCAATGATTTGACCTTGACCTGCAGTGGCATCGTAACCATCAAACTGGGTTTCACCATCCACTTTGACTACGCTGTTATAGTCGATGGCAAATTTACCGGCATCACGTGCACGTTGACGCTGTGCTGCCATTTCAACTTCAAAGCCAGCTTCATCAATGGTTAGGTCGCGTTCACGGGCAATATCTGCGGTTAGGTCGGTCGGGAAACCGTAAGTGTCATACAGTTTAAATACCACTTCGCCTGGAATCACAGAACCTTTTAAGTTCGCCAGTTCGCCTTCAAGCAATTTCAAACCTTGCTCAAGTGTTTTGGCGAATTGTTCTTCTTCTTTCAGTAATTGCGCTTCAATACGTGCTTTTTGAGCTTCCAGTTCAGGATACGCCGCACCCATTACTTCAATCAGCGGTTGCAGCATTTTGTGAAAGAATGAACCGGTTGCACCGAGTTTGTTACCATGACGCACGGCACGGCGGATAATACGGCGCAGTACATAACCCCGTCCTTCGTTAGACGGATTGACGCCATCTGCAATCAGGAAGCAGCAAGAACGGGCATGGTCAGCCACCACTTTAAGTGAAGCTGGATATTGTACCGGTGTGCCTTTTTCTTTGGCTTCCGCTTCAAGTGCAGAGGTATCTAGACCAATAATTTCAGCTGCTGCTTTTAAAAGATGCTGGAACAGGTCAATTTCGTAGTTGGAGTTGACGTGCTGTAATACGGCAGAAATACGTTCCAAGCCCATACCGGTATCGACCGAAGGAGCAGGAAGCGGGTGCAATACGCCATCAGCAGTACGGTTGAACTGCATAAAGACGTTGTTCCAGATTTCAATGAAACGGTCGCCATCTTCTTCAGGTGTGCCTGGTAGGCCACCCCAGATATGATCGCCATGGTCAAAGAAAATTTCAGAACATGGACCGCATGGACCGGTATCACCCATAGCCCAGAAGTTATCAGATGCGTATTTCTCGCCTTTGTTGTCGCCAATACGGATAATACGTTCTGGTGCTAAACCGATTTCCTTGTTCCAGATGTCGAATGCTTCGTCATCGGTGTGGTAAACCGTGGCATACAGTTTGTCTTTTGGCAGGGCTAACCATTCATCACCGGTCAGGAATTCCCAGGCAAACTTGATCGCATCACGCTTGAAGTAATCCCCAAAAGAGAAGTTACCCAACATTTCAAAGAAGGTGTGGTGACGCGCGGTATAACCGACGTTATCTAAGTCGTTGTGTTTACCACCGGCACGTACACATTTTTGTGAAGATACGGCACGGACATAATCGCGCTTTTCCAGACCTAAGAAACAATCTTTAAACTGGTTCATACCAGCATTGGTGAACAGCAACGTTGGGTCGTTGGCGGGAACCAGAGAACTCGACGCGACACGTGTATGCCCTTGCGATTCAAAGTAACGCAAAAATGCTTCACGAATTTCAGCTGATGTCATAAAACGAGTACTCACAACCAAGTCACTCCATAATTCTCGATTTGGCTAAAAGCATAACAGTCTGACAAGATTTTCTCTGCTGTTATACGGGCTTAAAATTTAAAAACGCCAAATTATAACGGAAAAAGCCACACTCACCAATGATTTTAAAGTGTTTTGATGACAAATCTGCGGCGAAAACCCAAACCTTAAAGTCATCTAAACTGCTGTGAAATCACAAGCTGTTGTCATTGCTGCGGTTTAGCCAGTTACCGTGCATCCTGCTTCTTTTTATCAAGCAGAAAATAGTGCTGCTAACTGCTTAAATATTGGACAGGTTTAAATTAATTGCTGAGTTTGGCAGGAATTATTCGCCGTGTCTGGCGGAAATCCTTTAACATAAGCACAGACAAGATTGATGTGCAGTTTGAAGGAATACGGATGCAACGAGTGGCGATTAATGGCTTTGGGCGAATTGGGCGAAATGTACTGCGTGCCTGGTTTGAAAATCCTAAAGAATTTCATTTTGATATTGTCGCGATTAATGACGTTGCCGATGTTGCCACGCTACTACATCTGTTTAAATACGATTCAACCCATGGCCGTTTTCCGGGGCAGGTAGAAATCCAGCTGGAACAGGAACAGATTTATCTGTGCATACAATCGGGTGAGGCCAAGCTGAAAGTTCAGGTGCTGAGCCAGCCACAGCCGGCACAGTTGCCATGGCAGCAGTTAAATATTGATGTGGTGCTGGAATGTACCGGCCTGTTCCGTTCGCGTGAAGCCGCAACCCAGCATATTCATGCCGGTGCCAAACGGGTGATTATTGGCGCAGCACCGTTTGACACGGTTGATGCCGCCATTGTTTACGGGGTCAATCATCATGAGGTCAAAGCCTCAGACCAGATTATTTCCAGTGTTTCCTGTACCACTCAGGCCTTGGTGCCGTTGGTTAAAATTGTGGATGATGCTTTTGGTATTGAAACCGCGCTGATGACCGAAATTCATGCTGTCACGGCTGATCAGTCGGTGCTGGATCATGCGCACCGTGATTTACGCCGCGCACGTGCATCCGGTCAGAATATTATTCCAACCACCTCAAGTGCTTTAGGCGCCTTAAAACAGGTGATGCCTAAAATGGAAAATCGCATTGATGGCTATTCGATTCGGGTACCCACCATTAATGTCGCCGCCATTGATGTCAGCTTTATTTCCCAGTCACCCATTACCGTGCATAAATTGAATGAAGTGCTGGTGAAAGCCGCGCAGCAGGATTATGCCGAAATTATGCAGGTCACCGATGAGCCACTGGTATCGAGTGACTTTAACCATTCGCCGTATTCTTTAATTGTCGATCTTACCCAGACCATGGTGGTGGGGCATCAGGCCAAAGTCTTTGCCTGGTATGACAATGAATGGGGCTATGCCAACCGTTTACTGGATTTATGTGAATCTTTTGCCCATCAGGCGCATTAATTTCTATCTGTCCAAATCTTTGTCTAAGCTTGGACTGCAGGGCGGTGGTCTAACCGGGCGAAATGCGATAACAGCCGAGTATTGACAGGTTGGAGGCGATTTTTCGCCTTTTTGCTATATTTTTCGTTAAGATAAAACAAAACAAATAAGTCGAGCACTACACATGATGTTTATTCTACTTTGGGGATTTATTTTACTGTTGGCCGTAGCGGTGATTTTTCTGATCTGGCTGCAGTTTAAAAACCAGCATGATCATTTGAATCGCCAAAGCGATAATCATCAGCTCGAAAACAAAGTCATCAGTCTGGAAGAAAATCTGAAAAAGACTTTAGAGATCATGCAGGATCTGGCCAAGAAAATGCACGTGCAGCAGGAAGCACTGGATAAATCGGCGCAGCGAATTCATCAGCTGGAAACCCAGAATGTTGAGCTGGTCAATTTAATTACTCAAGTGCTGGATCCGAATAAAGTCAAATAAGACTTTTTAAGCAGATGGACGCAGGGCAGAGGGAAGATGATTTTCATCTGCCCTGAAAAAAAGATGATGAGTTTGGGATGTGTCTAGCTCCTTTATCTTCCTCAGCGAAAACAGCTTTTACTCTCGAAATGACAGCTCCAGCCGGGCAGGATTGCAATGGAATTGATCAGACAGAGAAAATTATCAAATTTGCGATGCACAGCCCATTTGATCGTGCTAAACTAGGAGAAATCGGGTGTGCTCCCGATTTTTTTATGCGGATTTGTTCCGCGCAGACAAGAATTTAGGTTTACAACATGCCCATTTCAGAGACATGGTTATTACCTGATGGTGTAGCTGATGTATTACCAGAACAAGCGCAAGTCATCGAAACATTGCGCCGTAATTCACTGGATTTCCTCGCATCTCGAGGTTATCAGTTGGTGTACACGCCATTTATTGAATATATCGAATCTCTCTCTTCTCTTTCAGAATCGAATCAAGATTTAGACCTGGCCACGTTCAAGGTGATTGACCAGCTGTCTGGTCGTCTGCTTGGCGTGCGTGCCGATATGACGCCACAGGTGGCGCGTATTGATGCGCATGTACATCCGGTAGATGGTGTGGCGCGTTATTGCTACGCTGGTACAGTTTTGCATACCAAGCCACAGGGCTTTAATACCACCCGTGCACCTCTGCAACTGGGTGCCGAACTGTTCGGTTCCGACAGTATTGATGCCGATGTGGAAATGGTTGACCTGATGATCAGCCTGATTCAGGAAGCCGGTCTGGCCGATGGTATCCATCTGGATTTAGGTCATGTGGGTCTGTTCCGCAGTCTGGTACAAAAAGCTGGTCTGAACAAAGCCACTGAGCGTCAACTGTCCGATTTATATCAGCGTAAAGCCTTGCCAGAACTGGCGGACTTTACCCAGGATTTAGCCTTTGGTTCAGATTTCTATGCGCTCGGCCGTTTTGCCAGTGATCTGGATGCACTAGAAGCTCATTTAAGCACCGATGTGCTGGCCAATGTGGAATTCAAACATGCCTTTGATGCGGTAAAAACCACCCAGGCAGAAATTCAGGCACGCTGGCCAAATCTGCATATCGGGATTGATGTGGTAGAACTGCGTTCGTATCACTACCATACCGGTTTAATGTATGCCGTTTATGCACCAAACCGTGCAGCACCACTGGCTCAAGGCGGCCGTTATGATGGTATTGGCCAGCATTTTGGTCGTGCCCGTCCGGCAACCGGTTTCTCTTGCGACTTATATGCGCTCAGCGCCGGTCGTTTCGAAGCCAAATCGGTGGTGGTTGCACCAAAGGGCAATCAGGCAGATTTATTGGCTGCAATTCAGGCCACCCGTACCCAAGGCTTAAGTGTAATTCAGTTATTGGGTCAGGATGATTTAAGCTCTGTACCGTATGCAACTCACCAGCTGGTGAATCGTAACGGTGAGTGGACGGTCGAAAAAATTTAATCGCCAGCGCATGTGTTCATGTCACATGCGCCTGGTTTTCAATTTTAACAGCATGATGTAATGAGGCTATTATGGGCAAGAATGTTGTGGTACTTGGTACCCAATGGGGCGACGAAGGTAAAGGTAAAATCGTCGACCTGCTCACAGATCAAGCGGCTGCGGTAGTACGTTATCAAGGCGGACACAACGCAGGTCATACTCTCGTGGTTGGTGGTAAGAAAACTGTATTACACCTCATTCCATCTGGTATTTTACGTGAAAACGTACTGTGCTTAATTGGTAACGGTGTGGTGCTTTCACCTGAAGCGCTGATCAAGGAAATGACCATTCTTGAACAGGAAGGCGTGCCAGTTAAAGAACGTTTACGTATTTCTCCAAACTGTCCATTAATTCTTCCGAACCACATTGCGCTGGATCAGGCACGTGAGAAAAAACGTGGCAATGCCAAAATTGGTACTACCGGTCGTGGTATTGGCCCTGCCTACGAAGATAAAGTGGCGCGCCGTGCAGTACGTGTGGCTGACCTGGTACGTGGCGGTGACGCATTACGTGCGCAGCTGGCTGAATTGCTGGATTACCACAACTTCCAGTTAACTCAATACTACGGTGTTGAAGAAGTTAAACTGGACGACGTGATTGCACTGTGTGACCAATGGCGTGAAGTGATTGCACCATTAGTGGTGGATGTAACCACTGAAATTCATAATTACCGTAAAAACGGTGACAACATTATGTTTGAAGGTGCGCAAGGTTCATTGCTGGACGTTGATCACGGTACTTATCCGTACGTGACTTCTTCAAACACCACCGCGGGCGGCGTAAGCTCAGGTTCAGGTTTGGGTCCATTGCATCTTGACTATGTGCTGGGTATTACCAAAGCCTACACCACGCGTGTGGGTGCTGGTCCATTCCCAACTGAACTGGTTTACGACGCGGCAAATGATGTGGGTGATGCAATTGGTAAACACCTGGGTACAGTGGGTCACGAGTTTGGTGCATCTACTGGCCGTCAACGTCGTTGTGGGTGGTTCGATGCAGAAATCCTGCGCCGTTCAGTGGATGTCAACTCACTGTCTGGAATCTGCCTGACCAAGTTAGACGTATTGGATGGTTTAGAAGAAATTAAAATCTGTGTTGGCTATGAAAACACCGATTCAGGTTGTGTCGGTTCTTCTGACGCGCTGGCTTATGAAAACTTGAAGCCAATTTACGAAACCATGCCAGGCTGGTCTGAGTCAACTGTGGGTGCGACCAGTGTTGAACAATTGCCTGAAAATGCAATCAACTACATCAAGCGTCTTGAGCAGTTAATTGAATGTCCAATCGACATCATTTCAACGGGTCCAGACCGTGCAGAAACCATTATTCTGCGTCATCCGTTTGAAGCTTAATCGTTTAAGCTGAAATGAGAAAACCCTGTGCTTGCACAGGGTTTTTTATTTTTGGCTCAGAAAAATAGCGCACCATCTTGAGAATTCCCTGATTTTGTTTATAGTGCTAGGCACTTTCGAACAATTAGAGAATGTTATGAAATATAAGAACTTAGCCATTGGAATTGTATTGGCAACGCATTTGACGGGCTGCGCCACTGTGGCAGAACTGGCCGGGGCAGATTCAGCGACTTTAAACTTAAACGCCAGCCAGAGCTATCAGCAAATGTTGCAGGAAGCCGAGCAGAAAAAGGTGCTAGATACCCGTTCTGCCACCTATAAGAAGGTTAATCGCGTGTTTTTAAAGATGAAGCCCTATGCCGACCAGATGAACCAGACCGGGCAGACTTTTGAGTGGCAAGTGGCGGTGATTAAGTCACCTGAAATTAATGCCTATGTGGCTCCGGGTGGCAAAGTAGTGTTCTATACAGGCATTGTTGAAAACCTGAAACTGACTGACAATGAAGTCGCGGCGATCATGGGCCATGAAATGGTACATGCACTGGAAGAACATGCCAAAAGTAAAATTGGTGCCCAGACCCTGACCAATCTGGCGGTTAGTATTGGCTCGCAATATGTGGGCCAGTCGGTAGGTGGTTATGGTGGTTTACTGCTGGATTTGGGTAGCCAGTTTGGGGTAGGGTTGCCTTATTCGCGTAATCTGGAAAGCCGCGCCGACAAAGGCGGTTTACTGTTAATGGCCAAAGCCGGTTATGATCCGAATGCAGCAATTACGCTCTGGCAGAAAATGAATGCCAACGATGCCCGTGGAAATAGCGCCATGGCCAAGTTTATGTCGACCCATCCAAGTAATAATGACCGTATTGCCGCGTTACAGCAGATGATGCCGGAAGCAATGCAGTATTACCGTGCTGCGAAGTAATTCAAGACTAAAGTTGCACAGATCAGCACTGTCTATTCAGATGGTGCTTGCTAGAATAAAACACAGCAAAAACATTGGGTCAGGCAGGATGCATAAAAATATTTCAAGCACCATTTTCTATTCGTTATTATTTGCCATGGGCGGTGCACCGACCATTGCGATGTTGCTGATTCTGTTACAAAAGCATGATCCGAATATTATGTATCAGGCCTTTATTGGTCTGAGTGTGATTTTTGCCTGTATTTTGGTGCCACTGGTGCTGATTCAAAACGCCTATTTATTCTATAAACGTAAAAATCCGGCACTGGAAGAGAAAATGGAAGTGGTTTCGCAGATGTATCTGGGCCTGAATATTTTCTGTCTGGTATTCTGGATTTTCTATCAGTTTGCCTATTAAGGCCGTATTCCGCTCGTTGCTGCTGATGTAGCTACAGTTTACACAGCACTGCCATTGTTTATATAAATGATATGATTATGAAGCCATTTCAGATTTAAAGCATTGAAATGATTTCATATAATTCATGAGTATGTGTATAGCCGAATGGCGGAGATTATTATAATGAACAAAAAATTGGTATTGAGTTTTTGTGCCGCAAGTGCAATCACTTTTTCAGGCTGTACCACCGTGGCCGATATGGCCGGTGCAGATACCGCAACCCTAAATGCAACCGCGGCGCAAAGTTATAGCCAGATGGTGCAAGATGCGCGTAACAAGGGGCAGCTGGACACCAGTTCAAGTACCTATAAACGTATTAACACGGTGTTCCAGCGTTTAACACCGGTTGCCAACCAGATGAACCAGACCGGTCAGCCATTTAGCTGGCAGCTGGCAGTATTAAAATCTGACCAGATTAATGCCTTTGTCGCGCCGGGCGGTAAAGTGGTGTTCTATACCGGTATCGTCAATAAACTGAATCTGACCGATGCCGAAATTGCTGCGATTATGGGCCATGAAATGGTGCATGCTCTAGAAGAACATGCCAAGAGTAAAATTGGCGCGCAGGCACTGACCAACCTGGCTTTAAATATCGGTTTAAGCGCTGCAGGCAGTAACGTTGGCCAGTTAGGCGCTGCAGCGGCACAATTGGGTGCACAGGTGGGTGTGGGCTTGCCATATTCACGTAATCTGGAAAGTCGTGCCGATGAAGGCGGTTTAATGCTGATGGCGCGTGGTGGCTATAACCCGCAAGCGGCAATTACCTTATGGGAAAAAATGAACCGCTTAGAAGGTGGTGGCGGGGCATCGTTCCTGTCGACTCACCCATCGAACAGCCAGCGTATTGCAGCGATGCGTGAGAACTTGCCGGCTGCTCAGGCCATTTATAACCAGAACCGTCGTTAAGCTTCTGGGTTTAAAATAGATTTAAAAATGCCTCATATGATGAGGCATTTTTTTATGCATGAGGTTTTGTTAATACCTGTCATCAAGGTGCCGGGTTGGGCTGCTGACGGTGAATCGCTTCAATGCCTTGTAAAATGTCATCGGACAGATTGACTTCAAAGGCATCAATATTTTCTTTTAGCTGTTCCAGCGAAGTCGCACCAATAATGGTACTGGTGACAAAGAACTGCTGCTTAATAAAAGCCAAAGCCAGTTGGGTTAAGCTGAGGCCATGTTGCTCGGCCAGTTGCGCATATTGTTCAGTGGCCCATTCACTTTCTGGATTGCTGTAGCGGCTAAAGCGTGAATACAGGGTAACACGCGCATTGGTCGGACGGGCACCATGCCGGAATTTCCCGGTTAAATAACCAAAGGCCAGAGGAGAGTAAGCCAGTAAGCCGACGCCTTCATATTTGGCAATTTCCGACATGCCAATTTCATAGGTGCGATTCAGCAGGTTATACGGGTTTTGTACGCTGACAAATTTGCTTAAACCGAGTTTTTCCGCCAGATGCAAAAACTTCATGGTGCCCCATGGGGTTTCATTGGAGAGCCCAATATAGCGAATCCGTCCGTTTTGGATTTCCTGCTGCAAGGCGGTCAGGGTTTCTTCAAGGTCGGTGACATGCTGCTGTGCATGGGCTTCGGTATTGCCATAACCCAGTTTGCCAAAGAAGTTGGTCGGGCGCTGTGGCCAGTGCAGTTGGTATAAGTCAATATAGTCGGTTTGCAGGCGTTTCAGGTTGCCATCCAGGGCAGTGCGAATATCGGTAGCGTTGTAACGGGTTTGACCATCACGAATATGGCTGCCGCCTTGAGCCGGTCCGGCAATTTTTGAGGCTAAAAACAGCTTGTCCCGTCCACCGCGCGTCTTGAGCCAGTTGCCAATCATGACTTCGGTGGCACCTTGAGTTTCTGGTTTCGGTGGCACCGGATACATTTCGGCGGTATCCCAGAAATACAGGCCACGTTCCAGCGCATAATCCAGCTGGGCAAAGGCTTCATCCTGGGTATTTTGTTCACCAAAGGTCATGGTGCCTAGACAGATTTCAGGCAATAAAATACCGGTATCAGCAAGGGGATTGAACTGCATAAGATGTCCTTATTCAAAATATCATCAAGCGAATAGGGACTAGGCTAAACCATCGCAGGCAGACTGTTAAATCAATATTTTAGGTTAGTTTGTAAATATTTTTCACATAGCGAACAGGCATAAAAAAGGCAAATCCGAAGATTTGCCTTAAGCATATAGCAGTTTAAGACTTATTCATCATCAAACTGTTCATCTGCTGCATCATTTTGCTCTAAAGAGGCATCAAAAATCAGAATGGCTTTACCATCAGTTTCGATCATGCCTTGTTCTTCCAGGGTTTTCAGAACACGGCCGACCATTTCACGTGAACAGCCAACAATGCGGCCAATTTCCTGACGGGTAATGCGGATTTGACGGCCATTTGGCAAAATCATGGCTTCAGGCTGCGCAGACAGGTCAATCAGACAACGCGCAATACGGCCTGAAACATCAATGAAGGCCAGATCGGTCACTTTACGCGTGGTATTTTTTAAACGGCGCACCAGTTGGGCAAATACCGCATAGCTTAAATCTGGATATTGCTTGCTGAGCTCGTGGAAGTTTTCATAAGTCACTTCGGCAATTTCACAAACGTCACGTGTGCGTACTTCTGCAGTACGTTGTGGATTTGCTTCGAATAGACCCATTTCCCCAAAGAAGTCACCCGGATTCAAATACGCCACAACAATTTCGCGATCATCATCTTCACGCAGAATGATGGAAACAGATCCTTTCAGAATCAAATAAAGTGATTTTGATTCAGACCCCGCATCAACAATTGTGGTCCGTTTCGGATAACGGTTGATATATGCACGTTTTAATAATGCCTTGACTGAATCTGGTAATTGACCAGGAGACAGGGCATCGGTGCTTAATTGTGAAAAGTTTGAAGTCATGCTAACGGTTCCGAAAATGGATAAATAATAGATCGCACAAGACCTAGTATGAACTTGTCACACAGTAGAGATGAAATTCCTTATCAACTCAAATTATGTTAGTGTACAGGCACCTTGTAAATTTATAGTTTTTTTGAAGGACTTGCAATGCAAACGAGTGTTCATTGGCTAGAGAATGTTGCTTTTGAAGCAAAATCGGAAAGTGGCCATAGCGTGGTGATGGATGGTTCTGCCGAGTATGGTGGAGAAAACCGTGGACCACGTCCCATGGAGCTCATTTTAATGGGACTTGGTGGTTGTGCATCGTTTGATATTGTGACCATTTTAAAGAAATCACGTCAGGATGTGACTGGTGTGGTTTGTCAGCTGAAAGCAGAACGTGCCGATTCGATTCCGGCGGTGTTCACCAAAATTCATCTGCATTTTGTGGTGACAGGCAAGGCAGTCAAGGAAAAGCAGGTCGCCAAGGCAGTTGAATTATCCGCAGAAAAATACTGTTCAGCCAGCAAAATGCTGTCAGATGGTGGTGTTGAAATTAGCCACGATTTCGAGATTATCGAAGCAGAATAATCATGACTATAAAGTCATGTAAAAAGTCGGTTAATTACCGGCTTTTTTATTTTTCCATGGTTTTAGACCTCGCAAAAAATTGGCCGCAATGGGCAGAGCTCTCAAAATATGTGTTTCCTATTACATAGGTCGCAGCTGCATTACTGTATAAAAATAATCCTGATGCTGACTTGAAATTGGCCGGTCACAGACCAATATTATAATTGAGTTATATCTGTTGCATTAAAATAACACTTTGAAAAATATATGAAAAATCATTTGAAATTGCCAAAAGTACTCCCATATATGTTTCAAGTGAAAAAATTGTTGTGAGGAATAACAAGAATGCGTTTTGAAAAATTTACAAATCGCTTACAGCAAGCTCTCTCCGATGCGCAATCGCTGGCGATGGGCAAAGACCATACCGCCATTGACGGCATTCATGTCTTGGCCACTCTGTTAGAAGAAGCATCCAATGTCAGCTTGTTACAGCAGGCCGGTGCCCAGTTGCGTGATTTGCAGAGCAAGTTGCAGCAGGCACTGAATGATGCGCCAACGCTAGCCAATCCGACTGGCGACATTAATTTAAGTCCGGAAGCGGTTAAAGCCTTAAACTTGGCCGATAGCTATGCCCAGAAAGCGGGCGATGAATTCCTGTCTACCGACTGGGTATTACTGGGCCTGAGCGAAGTTGGGGCCACTAAAAGCTTATTGAACAGTATCGGTGTCAGCGCAGACAGTCTGCGTCAGGTGATTTTAAAAATTCGAGGTGATGAAAAAGTGATGAGTAATAATCATGAAGATCAACGTGATTCACTCAATAAATACACTGTAGATTTAACCGAACGTGCGCTGGCTGGCAAGCTCGATCCGGTGATTGGTCGTGATGATGAAATCCGCCGTACCGTACAGGTCTTGTCACGTCGGACCAAAAATAACCCGGTACTGATTGGTGAGCCTGGGGTCGGTAAAACCGCAATTGTAGAAGGTCTGGCACAGCGTATTGTGAATGGTGAAGTGCCAGAAAGCTTAAAAGGCAAACGCGTGTTATCGCTGGACCTGGGTTCATTGCTGGCCGGTGCCAAATATCGCGGCGAGTTTGAGGAGCGTTTAAAAGCTGTCCTGAAAGATCTGGCCAAGCATGAAGGCGAAATCATCCTGTTTATTGATGAGTTGCATACCCTGGTTGGCGCAGGTAAAGGTGATGGCGCGATGGATGCCGGCAACATGCTGAAACCGGCGCTGGCACGCGGTGAATTACGCTGCGTGGGGGCAACCACGCTCGATGAATATCGTCAGTACATTGAAAAAGATGCCGCCCTTGAGCGCCGTTTCCAGAAAGTGCTGGTCGATGAGCCAAGTGTCGAAGACACCATTGCCATTTTACGTGGTCTGAAAGAGCGTTATGAAGTCCACCACGGGGTGAAAATTCTCGACTCGGCGATTATTGCTGCAGCGAAAATGTCACATCGTTATATCACTGACCGTCAGTTGCCCGATAAAGCCATTGACCTGATTGATGAAGCAGCATCGCGCATCAAGATGGAGCTGGACTCTAAACCGGAAGCGCTGGATAAGCTGGAACGCCGTCTGATTCAGTTAAAGCTGCAACTTGAAGCTGTGAAAAAAGATGAAGATGCCGGCAGCCGTGCAGAAGTCAGTCATCTGGAAAAACAGATCGAAGACGTCCAAAAAGACTATAACGATCTGGAAGAAGTGTGGAAGTCTGAAAAAACTCTGGTCGAAGGCACTAAGCAGATTCAGGCGCAGCTGGATCAGGCGCGTATTGCCTTGCAAAAAGCACAGCGTGAAAATGATCTGGGCGAGATGTCGCGTCTGCAATATGGCGTGATTCCGGAACTGGAAAAACAGCTGGCCCAAGATGAGCTGGTGGAAGAGAAAGAAGAACCGAAGTTATTGCGCAATAAAGTCACCGATAACGAAATTGCGGAAGTGGTCAGCGCAGCCACCGGTATTCCGGTTGCGAAAATGCTGCAAGGCGAGCGTGAAAAACTGCTGAAAATGGAAAGCTTCCTGCATCAGCGTGTGGTAGGGCAGGATGAAGCGGTGATTGCGGTATCCAATGCGGTGCGCCGTTCACGTGCCGGGTTGTCGGATCCGAACCGTCCAAGTGGTTCTTTCCTGTTCCTGGGGCCAACCGGTGTCGGTAAGACCGAGTTAACCAAAGCCTTGGCCAATTTCCTGTTTGACAGCGATGACGCCATGATCCGGATTGATATGTCCGAATTTATGGAAAAACATTCAGTCAGTCGTCTGGTCGGTGCGCCTCCGGGCTATGTCGGCTATGAAGAAGGCGGGGTATTAACCGAAGCCGTACGCCGTAAACCATATAGCGTGGTGCTGTTTGATGAGGTGGAGAAAGCCCATCCGGATGTATTTAACATCTTGCTGCAGGTGCTGGATGATGGTCGCTTGACCGACTCGCAGGGCCGTGTGGTGGACTTTAAAAACACCGTGATTGTAATGACCTCGAACCTGGGTTCAAGCGATGTGCGTGAACTGGGCGATAATCCAAGCCGTGATGATGTACGCAATGTAGTGATGGCGGCCGTGTCTGAGCATTTCCGTCCGGAGTTTATCAACCGTATTGATGAGCTGGTAGTGTTCCATGCCCTGGAAAAAGCGCAGATTCGTGGTATTGCCGATATCCAGCTGGACCGTTTACGTGCCCGTCTGGCCGACCGCGATATCAAGTTAACGGTAGATGATTCTGCCTTTGACCAGCTGATTGAAGCCGGTTTTGACCCAGTTTACGGTGCGCGTCCATTAAAACGTGCCATCCAGCAACAGGTAGAAAATAATCTGGCGCAGAAAATTCTGGCCGGTGACTTCCAGCCGGGAGATACCATTGTGATTACGGCAGATGCAGGCCAACTGGATTTCCAGAAGCTGAAACTGAACTAATCCGCACACGGTTCATCTAAACTGTTTAATCAAAGACCTGGCTTCGGCCGGGTTTTTTTATGGAGGTATCTGCAGCAAAAAGCCGGGCAGATGTAGCGATTCACTCTGCAAAGTAAGTCCACGCTGGATGATGAATAACAGCGTAAAGTTTCCGATGTAAAAAAAGCCTGCTATGGGGTAGCAGGCTTTTTATTGCTAATCGAATGAACTGTGAATAGAAAAGGATTAAATCATCCTTTACCATTCACATTTTAGATTTGTGGATGCTGGATTTTCCAGGCGCGGTGAATCTTCTGGTTACGCTTGAAATCTGGACCAATGGTTTCATGGCTGATTTCCTGGATATCAAACAGCGCTGGCAAGGTTTCATCCATTTCAAAACCGCGATAGTTATTCGAGAAGTACAGGGTGCCTTCTGTGGTTAAACGGTTCATGGCGCGTTTAATTAGCGAAACATGGTCACGTTGTACATCAAAAGTGCCGTAGAATTTTTTCGAGTTGGAGAAGGTGGGCGGATCAATAAAGATCAGGTCATATTGCTCATGACCTTCTTTTAGCCACTCAAAACAGTCGCTGGCAAAGAACTGGTGTTGTTCATCGGCATGGTCGACGGTTAAGCCGTTTAAGACAAAGTTTTCTTTGGACCAGTTCAAATAGGTGTTGGACAAGTCCACACTGGTGGTGCTGGCTGCGCCGCCTAAAGCAGCATGCAAACTCGCCGTCGATGTATAGCTGTACAGATTGAGGAAATGCTTGCCTTTAGCTTCTTTGGCAATACGTAAACGAATCTGGCGATGGTCCAGGAATAGGCCGGTATCCAGATAGTCGGTGAGGTTAACCAGAATCTTGGCCTGACCCTCCTGCACAATAAAGCGTTTCGATGCGGTACTTTGTTTGGTGTACTGGTTTTTACCTTCCTGACGGGCACGGGTTTTAATAAACACGGCATCACGGCCTAAACCGGTCACGGCACGAATCGCTTGCAGCGCCAGGTTAAAGCGTTTTTTGGCTTTTTCAGGATCAATTTTCTTCGGTGGTGCATATTCCTGCACATGCAGACGATCACCATATAAATCGACCGCGACATTAAAGTCCGGTAAATCGGCATCGTATAAACGCAGACAATAGACGTTTTCTTTAACCGCCCATTTCTTTAAGGCCTGCATGTTTTTTTGCAGACGGTTGGTAAAGTCTTCGGCACCTTCAATCGGTTCAAACTGCTGTGGCTGCCAGTCAGCCAGGAATGGTTTTACTACTGCCGATGGTTTGACCGTACCAAAACGAATGTAAATTGGCAGCTTACCATTCATTAAACGCAAGGTTTGCGGCTCATTAAATGCCAGCACATCGGCCTGTTCCACCTGGGCTGCAATGACAGCAGCAGATTGGTTCGGGAAATGTTTTTGTAGCAGGGCAGACAGACCTAAATACAAGGCACGGTTTGAGGCTTTATCCCCCAGACGTTCACCATACGGCGGGTTGGTCACCACAAAGGCAGTTTTGCCTTCGGCCTGAAAATCTGGCCAGTCTGACAAGGTGCGTTCTTCAATCTGGATATGATCGAGCAGACGTTCAAAACCGGCGGCAATAATATTCTGTTTGGTGGCTTTGACTGCTTCCCAGTCGGCATCAAAAGCATAAAATTTTGGCAGTGGTTGTTCCAGTGCCTGTTGATGACGCTCAGCCGCTTCTGCCTTTAATGACATCCACAGTTCATGGTCATGGCCATTCCAGCCATTAAAGCCGAAACGGCGTACCAGACCCGGTGCACGGTCGGTTAAAATCAGCAGGGATTCAATAATAAAGGTGCCTGAACCACACATTGGGTCCAGAATAATGTCCGGATTTTTTTCTTTGAGTTTGGCTTTTTGCAAAATTGCCGCGGCCAGGTTTTCTTTAATTGGCGCATCGGTCATAAAACGGCGGTAGCCACGTTTATGTAGCGAATCCCCGGACAAGTCTAGGCAATAGGTATGCTCGGTTTTACCGGTCAGAATATAGAGGGTAATTTCCGGTTGCTTGGTGTCAATACTTGGACGGCGGCCTACCGCTTCCATAAAGGAATCGACCACACCATCTTTGGTGCGTAAGGTGGCAAACTGGGTATTGACCTTGATTTCACGTTCCACATGCAGGCGAATGGCAAAGGTGCTTTGTGGTGCAAAAATCAGTGACCAGTCGAAGCTGATTGCACCTTCATAAAGCTCTTCAGCTACATCACGTGCGTCGTGATGGCGTTCCAGCTCATAAGTGTGAATTGGCATTAAGACACGGGAAGCCAAACGTGACCACATACAAATGCGATACGCCTGTTCCAAGCTGCCTTTGAAAATTAAACGACCCGGTAAACGTTCAATATTTTGAACCCCTAAACCTTCTAATTCCTCTTGAAGCAAGGTTTCAAGTCCATCTGCACAGGTGACCCAGTATGTAGAAAGACGCGGTTTCGAATGCATGTAAATTTCCAAAAGCAACAAAGCAATCTGATATTTTAACGTATTTTCACGGCTTTGGGCGGATGTTGTGCTGAAGATATACAAGATTTATTTGTACTAAAACCCACTTAAATTTGATCCATTTTCTATGCCTCCCAACGGTTGGTATATATTTTGCACAATAAATAATGATAACGAAAAATGACCTTAATTTTAAAATTGGAGAACGGGGAAAATATGCGAGTCGAAAGCAGTGATCAGTTAATTGCCCACAATGAAGCCTTTTCAGTGGCCACCTTATTGTATACACGTTTACGCCGGGTCAGCGGCAGGGTAATTGATGCCTTGTATCTGGTCGATCATCCGGGCTATGCCAAAGATGTGATTGAGCTGGCCTTAGCCACGGGAGATGCTGAATTAAGCCGTTATGCCGAACGGCTGACCAGGCTACTGGATTTAAATGCACCGTTGCTAAACCCGCTAGATGAAATCATCGACGAGCAGGTTGAACCAGAAATTACCGAGGAGGAAATTTACCGGGCACAGGTGTCGCATCATTATATTGGCGCCTTGCGTTAAAACCGCCATCATCCGCATCAACAAGCTCTCGATTCTGAGGGCTTTTTTTATCTATCTGCAAAAATAGCCTAAGCAATATTGATCAAAACCGGTTGAATTATCCTGTTGAATTTATGGTAATGATTGAAGAAAACTTGATTCACTGGCAGGAAAAGGGCTTTAAATGTTGAAATCTTCAGCGCCATCTTAGGGGAATCTCTGTATAATACGTTGACTTAACGTATAAGGAATCTCTCATGCACTTGGCGGCATTGCATACTCCGAGCCAGATTCAACTCAATAAAGATGGAAATCTAAAACATTTCATCACCATCGAAGGGCTTTCCAAACAAACCCTCACCAAAATTTTGGACACCGCGCAGTCCTTTTTTAATGACCAAAATCAGCTCATCACCAACAACCTGCTGGAAGGTCGTACAGTTATGAACCTGTTTTTTGAGAATTCAACCCGTACCCGCACCACCTTTGAAGCTGCAGCCAAACGTCTTTCGGCCAACGTGCTTAACATTGACATTGCCCGTTCCAGTACCTCTAAAGGCGAAACCCTGCGCGATACGCTGTGGAATTTAGAAGCCATGGCCGCCGATATTTTTGTGGTGCGTCATTCCTCTTCAGGTGCAGCGCATTTTATTGCCAAGGATGTCTGTCCAAATATCGCAATTATTAATGCCGGAGATGGCCGTCATGCCCATCCGACTCAAGCGATGCTGGATATGCTGACCATTCGCCGTGAAACCAAAAAAGACTTTGCTGACATGAGCATTGCCATTATTGGTGATATTAAACATTCACGCGTGGCACGTTCTGATGTGGCGGCGTTGCAAACTTTAGGCTGTAAAGATATTCGCGTGATTGCACCCAATACCTTGCTGCCATTTGGTTTTGGAGAATACGGAGCCGATGTACGCCTGTTTAATAAAATGGAAGATGGCATCCGTGACTGTGATGTGATTATTACCTTGCGTATCCAGAATGAACGGATTGATTCACCGGCGCTGTCCTCACCGGCAGAATTCTACAAAATGTATGGCCTGAACAAAGAGCGTCTGGCGCTGGCCAAACCGGATTGTATCGTGATGCACCCGGGACCGATGAACCGTGGTGTGGAAATTGATTCCAGCATTGCCGATGGCCCGCAATCGGTGATTTTAAATCAGGTGACCAATGGTATTGCGGTGCGTATGGCGGTGCTGGCACTGGCGATGCAGGGTCAGCTGCAGGAACAAGGTTTAATTGAAGCGATTGCGGTATAAGGAATCAGTCATGCGTATTATAAAAATTGAAAATGTCCGCGTTCTTGATCCAATGCAAAAGACTGATCGCGTGCAAACGGTATATCTGGAAAATGGCAAGCTGGTTGCAGAAACAGCAGATGTGACTGAAACCATTGATGGACAAGGCAAATGGCTGATGCCAACCATGGTTGATCTGTGCGCGCGGATGCGTGAGCCGGGTCAGCAGCAGCACGGCACTTTAAAATCAGAAGGCAAGGCGGCACGTGAAAACGGCATTCTGCACGTGTTTACCCCACCAGATTCCAAGCCGATTGTGCAGGACAATGGTGCTTTGATTCACGGTCTGGTCGAAAAAGCCATGCTGGATGGTGGTATTTATTTACAGGTGATTGGCGCACAAACCCAAGGCTTGCAAGGCAAACAGCCTGCCAATATGGCCGGTCTGAAAAAGGGCGGCTGTACTGCAGTTTCCAATGCCAATGCATCCTTTGCTGATGATGATGTCGTGATTCGCACGCTGGAATATGCAGCCGGTCTGGACCTGACCGTGGTGTTCTATGCTGAAGAACCGCAAATTGCCAAAGATGGCTGTGTGCATGAAGGCTTTATTGCTTCACGTCAGGGCTTGCCTATGATTCCGGCGCTGGCCGAAACCGTAGCCATTGCCAAATACCTGTTGATGATTGAAGCGACCAAAGTCCGTGCGCATTTCGGTTTACTGTCCTGTGGCGCTTCGGTCGAGCTGATTAAAATTGCCAAAGAAAAAGGCCTGCCAGTAACCTGTGATGTGGCAATGCATCAGCTGCATTTAACCGATCAGGTGATTGATGGTTTTAACTCGCTGGCGCATGTACGTCCACCGCTACGTGCTGAAAAAGACAAAGAATTGCTGCGTCAGGGCTTAAAAGATGGCGTAATTGATGCGATCTGTACCCATCATGAACCCTTAAGCAGTTCGGCCAAAATGGCACCGTTTGCTGAAACCTTACCGGGCTTTACCGCTTTTGATACCTTTGTGCCCTTGGGTGTGCAACTGGTTGAGGAAGGTCTGTTCAGTCCATTGGAATGGGTGCATACCGTGACACTGGCACCGGCGACGGTTGCGCAAATGGCAGATCGCTGGATGCAGGAAGCCGGCTGGATTCTGATTGATCCTGAACTGGAGTGGACGCTGGACAAAGACAGTATTCTGTCCCAAGGCAAGAATACACCGCTGATTCAGCAAACCGTGAAAGGCAAGGTAATTCAGACTTTCCTGGCCTAAATTCACTTGTTCAAGAGCCAGCATTTGCTGGCTTTTTTATGTTTTAATTTAAGTACATAAAGAAAAATACAATTATTTACAACGTCTAAAAAATGACCAGATACACTAAAAAATGCGAGTAGAACAATGACAAAAATGAGGCCATATCATGCAAACCAGATTGATAGAATTATTGAAAAATAGCGTGTCATCCATTGTGCTAGACGGGGAAACGGATTACCTCATTGAGAAAAACCGTGCCTTAAATGATTTTTATCCGGTATTTTTATCGGTGTTAAGACACCGGCCATCCCTCATTGACAGCCTGAGAAATCAGCTTAATCCGCGGCTGGCTGAAATTTTTGGTACCAACCTGAACCTGAAACAGCAGTTTCTGGAATTTAGCCGCGGTCAGGCGCCGGCAGATGAAATTGAATCCACCCTGAACCGGGCCATCGTACCAACCTTAGGTTTTTTAGAAAGCGAGGCCGGCTCGACCGATCCTGAGGCGATTGTGCATTTGCTTGATCAGCATATGCCGGACATTCAGGCTGCTTTGCCGGAATGGGCCGCTGCGCTGCTGGCCGGTTTGGGCGTCAATGCCACTGCCGGGCAGACTATTCATCAGGCGCCTGAGTTATATGAAGAGGTGCCAGAGCAGAAGCGCTCGCCGTGGGTGCCGATTCTGATTTTTATTATTCTGGCATTGTTACTGGCCTTTTTATTTAAAGCCTGTTCTGACCGTAATGAAGAAGAGGTGCCTGTTACCCAGGCAGCAGCGACGGAACCGGCCTATTTGCAGGTCAATACCGGTTCCAATGGCGATCTGGTCACCTGTCAGTTGTATCTGAACAATCCGGCTTATACCGACATTCTGCAAACAGAAGTTAAACGGATTTTTAACCATCCGACAGGTTGTGGGGTGAATAGCGCCAGTAATTATCATAGTGAATTTATTGATCAGGATGTGATTCCAACGGCACTGAAAATCCTGAAAGATGTGCCGAATACCAATATGACCTGGATGGGTGAGCAGATTGCGATTCAGTCCACCAATCCGGCAGATGCGCAGCGTGTGGCCAATCAGCTGCGTCCTTTGGCCAAGAATATGACCATTACGGTGCAGCAGGATCTCGATGTACAGACCGTCACACCAGCGACCACGACCGCAGCACAAGCCTTGGCCGTGATTAACCCGGATAATATTCAGGCGCTGGATGTCGCCACAGCCTTAAATCTGGAGGCGATTCATTTTGAGTCGGCATCTTCGACTGTACCGGAAGCCAATCAGCCAATTCTGGATCAGGCTGCGGCCTTAATCCAGCGTGCGCCGCATGTAAATTTGACCATTAAAGGCCATACCGATGCAGTAGGCAGTAATGAAGCCAATAATCTGTTGTCCTTACGCCGTGCTGAAGCGGTACGTGATTATCTGGTACAACGCGGGGTTGATCCTTCCCAGTTACAGGCCGTGGGGTATGGCCAGCAACAGCCGATGGAACCAAATGCAACCCCAGAAGGGCAGTTCCAGAACCGTCGTATTGAGTTTGAAGTATTAAATACAGAAACCGGGGTGGTACGTGCGGTCGATGACCAAGGTATTGTCGAGAAAAAAGCAGAGTAAGGATTGAGTTAAGGAAATAGAAAAGGACGACGTCAAGTCGTCCTTTTTGGTTTAGTTGAAAAGCGGAGGTAGCGGTGGGGATGTATTCACGACCATCCGATGCCCGCTTTTAAAACCAGCCATTAAGCTGCATTACGTATTAAAGGCACCCCGGTGACTTTCTGGATTTCATCAAAACTGACCTCCGGTGCCAGTTCCACCAGCTGCACGCCGGTTGGGGTAATATCCAGAACGCCCAAATCGGTAATTACGCGATGAACCACGGCTTTACCGGTCAGCGGCAGGCTACACTGTGAAACGATTTTAGGTGTCCCATCTTTGGCGCAGTGTTCCATCAACACCACCACTTTTTGCACACCTGCGACCAGGTCCATGGCACCGCCCATACCTTTGACTTTTTTGCCCGGAATCATCCAGTTGGCCAGATCGCCCTGTTCAGAGACTTCCATGGCCCCCAGAATGGCAATATTGACATGGCCGCCACGGATCATGGCAAAAGAGTCTGCGCTAGAGAAAAACGAAGCACCTTGACGAGCTGTGACCGTCTGTTTGCCGGCATTAATCAGGTCAGCATCGACCGTGGCTTCAGTTGGGAATTCCCCAATCCCGAGCAGGCCGTTTTCTGACTGTAGCCAAACGTTGATATTTTCTGGAATATAGTTAGCGACTAAAGTTGGTAAACCAATCCCTAAATTGACATAGAAACCATCTTCCAGTTCTTGTGCGGCGCGCTGCGCCATTTGATTACGCGTCCAAGCCATGGTTTAAGCCTCCGCCTTTAAAGTCATTTGTTCAATACGTTTTTCAGGATGTGCATTTAACACAATGCGGTTGACATAAATCCCCGGCAGATGAATTTCATCTGGATCGAGCGCGCCAATCTCTACAATTTCTTCGACTTCGGCAATGGTGATTTTGCCCGCCATGGCACAGACCGGATTAAAGTTTTGTGCAGTTTTACGGAAAATCAGGTTGCCGGCCTTGTCGGCTTTATAGGCTTTGACCAGGGCAACATCGGCAGTTAAAGATTCTTCTAAGATATAATCCTGACCTTTAAACTGGCGCACTTCTTTGCCTTCCGCGATGACGGTACCGACACCGGTGGCGGTAAAGAAGGCTGGAATACCTGCACCGCCGGCACGTAATTTTTCTGCCAGCGTACCTTGCGGGGTCAGTTCAACTTCCAGTTCACCACTCAGGAACTGGCGTTCAAATTCCTTGTTTTCACCGACATAGGATGAAATCATTTTTTTAATCTGTTTGGTTTCAAGCAGCAGCCCCAGACCAAAACCATCAACACCGGCATTGTTGGAAATACAGGTCAGCTGTTTGGCACCGGTGTCTTTTAGCGCGGCAATTAATGCTTCAGGAATCCCGCACAGGCCAAAACCACCCACGGCCAGGGTTTGACCATCCTGAACCACGCCATTTAAGGCGGCTTGTGCGCTGTCATAGACTTTATTTGCCATGTGTCACCTCTATTTTTATCCTTTTTTCAGCAGATTGCTGCTGTTACATCCTTGAGTGGCTTGAGGGCATTGCTCAAGCCGGGTTTTATTCGGTTATTAAGCGCAGGCTTTTTGCCAGTAGGCATTGGCATAATTGGATGGATTATTGCGCTGTAAAACATTGCTGATGTTACGGCTGGCCTGCATCAAGGCATCCAGCTGAATGCCGGTTTCATAGCCCATGTTGGACAGCAGATAATACAGATCTTCGGTTGAGACATTGCCGGATGCGCCTTTGGCATAAGGACAGCCGCCTAAACCGGCAATTGACGAGTCAAAAACGCGAATACCTTGCAGCAGTGACTGGTAAATATTGGCGATGGCCATGCCATAGGTATTATGGAAATGACCGGCCAGCACCGTCGTATCCAGTTCAGCTAGACAGGCATCCCAGACTTTTTTCACCCGGTCGGGTGTGGCGGTGCCAATGGTTTCACCTAAAGACACTTCATAGCAGCCCATATCCAGCAGGCGCTGCGAAACTTTTGCCACCTGCTGTGGATCAATCGCGCCTTCGTACGGACAATCGACCATACAGGACACATAACCACGCACACGAATGTTGTGCGCTTTGGCTTCACGCATCACATCGCTGAATTTTTCAAAACTTTCATCAATTGAGCAGTTGATATTTTTACGGGTAAAACTTTCAGAGGCTGCGGTAAAGACCGCAACTTCTGTACAACCCACTGCCAGCGCAGATTCAAAACCTTTCAGATTTGGCGTGAGCAGGCTGAACTGAATGTTTGGATCTTTGGGCAAGCCGGCAAACAGCACATCGCTGTCTGCCATTTGTGGTACCCATTTGGCCGATACACAGGAACCAACTTCAATGGCCTGTAATCCGGTTTGCATTAAATCCAGAATCAGCTGTCTGCGGTCATCCAGGGTTAAGGGCGTTTTTTCATTTTGCAGGCCATCGCGTGGCCCGACTTCAACAATTTTGACAAATTCTCTCATGCGACTTCCTCCGCCAGCGGCTGGAATTCCACCAGCTCATCGCCAGCTTTAACCTGATCACCGGCCTGGAAGTAAGAGCTGGCCACAATGCCGTCATGTGGCGCACGAATCGAGTATTCGATTTTCATGGCTTCGAGGGTCATCAGGACATCGTCTTTTTTGACTTTGTCATTGGCCGCCACCAGTACCTGAGTGATGACACCTGGCATTGGCGCAGTCAGGTTGTTTTCAGCACCTTGTTCATCATCCTGGTTAAATACCGGTTTTAGATAGGCAAATTTATAGCTCTGACCATTCTGGAACAGGGTAATGCCATGTTCAGTCTGGCTAAAGGCCAGTTTTTGCTGTTTACCGGCCAGCTTGAATTGCAGGGTATGCGCATCCAGTAACTGGCCTTCAAGCTCAAAAGTCTGACCATCATACTGTGCGACAAAACCATGTTCTTGTGCTGCAAACTGGATATTTAAGGTTTTGTCATTACATTGAAATTTGATTGTCTGACCCGATTGCAGATTTAAACGCCAGAAAGCATTGGTCTGCCACACCGGATTGCTGGCACTCGGGTTTTGTGCCAAACGTGACAGTAATTCGATGAAGGCCGCGCTGACCACCAGCGTGCTGTTCAGTTCTGTGGCTGGTTTTAGCAGGAACTCTTCTTCGCGTTGAATCAGGCCGGTATCTAAATTGGCATTTTTGAAAGAATCGCACAGCACCAGACGATCCAGGAAGGCAATGTTGTTGCCCAGACCATCAACATGGAACTGACCTAAAGCATGGTGCATTTGCGTTAATGCCGCTTCACGGTTTTTGCCCCAGACAATCAGTTTGGCAATCATTGGGTCGTAGTAGGTGCTAATTTCATCGCCTTCAACAATACCGCTGTCGACGCGTACCGCTTCATTTTGTGCTGGATAATGCAGATAGCTGATTTGACCAATCGCCGGAATAAAGCCTTTTTCAGGTTCTTCGGCATAAACACGTGCTTCTAAAGCATGGCCGTGAATCTGCAATTCGTGCTGCTGTTTTGGTAAAGGCTCACCAAAGGCGACGCGTAATTGCCACTCGACCAGATCCTGACCGGTAATCATTTCAGTCACCGGGTGTTCAACCTGCAGACGGGTGTTCATTTCCATGAAGTAGGCAGTACCATCTTGCTCGACAATAAACTCGACCGTACCGGCACCAACATAATTCACGGCACGCGCGGCATCAATTGCGGCTTGACGCATGGCTTCCAGTTTATCTTCCGGCATTTTCGGTGCTGGTGCTTCTTCCAGTACTTTCTGATGGCGGCGCTGTACCGAGCAATCACGCTCAAACAGATGCACATAATTGCCATGGGTATCGCCAAACACTTGCACTTCAATATGACGCGGCTGCACCACATAGCGTTCAATCAGCACATCTTCATTGCCAAAGCTGGAACGGGCTTCACTCTTACAGGAGGCCAGGGCGCTAAGGAAATCTTCACTGCGCTCAACCAGACGCATACCTTTACCACCACCGCCGGCGCTGGCTTTAATCAGCACTGGATAGCCAATGTCATCCGCCTGCTGTTTTAAGAACGCAGCATCCTGATTGGTGCCATGATAACCCGGTGTTAGTGGTACGCCGGCTTTTTCCATCAAGGCTTTAGAGGTGGCTTTTAAACCCATCGCCAGAATGGCGTCAACTGGCGGGCCAATAAAGACAATGTTGTTGTCCTGGCAGGCAAAAGCAAACTGGTCATTTTCAGACAGGAAGCCATAACCCGGGTGAATGGCTTGTGCGCCGGTGCTTTTTGCGGCTTCGATAATCCGTTCAATCTGTAAATAGCTTTGTGCTGCTGGTGATTCACCAATATAGACGGCTTCATCGGCCATTTTGACATGCTGGGCCTGAGCATCTGCATCTGAATAGACTGCAACAGTTGCAATCCCCAGTTTTTGGGCAGTACGAATGACACGGCAGGCAATTTCACCACGGTTGGCAATTAAAATCTTTTCAAACATCGTTAGGATCCTTCTAGTTGTTATGCCGTGGTCTTGATCCAGGCCGGGCTTTGTTTGTTAAGGAAAGCATTTAAGCCGTTTTTCGCCTCATCTCCCTGGCGAACATGGGCAATATGCTGTGCGGTTTTAAGCAGCAGATCTTCAGTCAGGACCTGTTGATCGACGAGTTGAATCAGTTGTTTTGAGGCGTTCTGTGCTTCTGGTCCACCGAGTAATAAGGCCTGCACAATTTCATCAATTTTGCTGTCCAGCTGTTCCGGTGCGGTCACTTCATGTGCCAGACCAATAGCGTGTGCCTGTGCTGCAGAAATCCGTTCAGCAGTTAAAAAGTAACGTGATGCCTGACGTGCGCCAATGGCACGAATGACATAAGGGCTGATGGTGGATGGCGCCAGGCCTAAACGTACCTCAGAGGTGGCAAATTTGGCATCGGTGCTGGCCACACAAATATCACAGGCCGAGGCCAGACCCATACCACCACCAAAGGCAATGCCATGTACGCGAGCGATAGTCGGCTGTTTCAAGGTGGCCAGACTTTGCAGCATTTTGGCCAGTTTCAGGGCATCGGCTTCATTGTCGGCTTGTGAGGCCTGACCGGCCTGTTTCATCCAGTTCAGGTCGGCACCGGCAGAAAAGCTTTTGCCACGACCGGCCAGAATCACCACACGTACATCAGCGCGGGTATTCAGTTGCTGAAAGCAGGCGTGTAATTCTTCAATGACCTGCGTATTAAAGGCATTGTGCAGTTCGGCACGGTTAATCCACACCGTGGCCACCTGATCTTGCTGTTCGAGTTGTAAAAATTGATAATCCATTTTTGTCACCTCTTACATGCGGAACACGCCGAATTTGGTTGGCTGGATTGGGGCATTTAATGCCGCCGCCAGACTGAGCGCCAATACTTCACGTGATTGTGCTGGATCAATAACACCATCATCCCATAAACGCGCAGAAGCATAATATGGATGACCCTGACGCTCATACTGGTCACGAATAGGCTGTTTAAACTGATCTTCTTCTTCCGCTGACCAGCTGCCGCCTTTGCTTTCAATCTGGTCGCGTTTTAAGGTCGAGAGTACACTCGAAGCCTGCTCACCGCCCATCACCGAAATACGCGAGTTTGGCCAGGTCCACATAAAGCGTGGTGAATAGGCACGGCCACACATACCGTAGTTGCCGGCACCAAAAGAACCGCCAATCACCAGGGTCAGTTTCGGTACATTGGCTGTCGCCACCGCCATCACCAGTTTGGCACCATTTTTGGCAATACCTTCATTTTCATACTGACGGCCAACCATAAAGCCGGTGATGTTCTGAATGAAGAGCAGGGGAATATTGCGCTGGGTACACAGTTCAATAAAGTGTGCGCCTTTTTGTGCCGACTCGGAAAACAGAATTCCGTTATTGGCAATAATGCCGACTGGCATACCGTACAGTTTGGCAAAGCCGGTGACCAGCGTGGTCCCAAAACGTGCCTTGAACTCGTCAAAACGTGAACCATCGACAATACGGGCAATTACTTCACGCACATCAAACGGTTTACGTGCATCAGTCGGGACAATGCCGTACAGCTCGGACGCATCGAATAATGGTGCTTCGACATTTTCCGGCTGCGGATTTGGTTTTTTATTTAAATTGGCGACGATGTTGCGGGCAATGGCCAAAGCATGTTCGTCATTTTCTGCCAGATGATCGGCCACACCTGAAAGGCGAGTGTGCACATCGCCACCGCCCAGATCTTCACTGCTGACCACTTCACCGGTGGCAGCTTTCACCAGTGGCGGGCCACCCAGGAAAATCGTACCCTGATTCCGCACAATAATGGTTTCATCCGACATGGCAGGGACATAAGCACCGCCGGCTGTACAGCTGCCCATCACCACGGCGATCTGGGCAATGCCCATGCTCGACATACGCGCCTGATTGTAGAAAATACGGCCGAAGTGATCACGGTCCGGGAATACTTCATCTTGCAGCGGTAAATAGGCACCGCCAGAATCGACCAGATAGATACAGGTCAGATGGTTCTGCTCGGCAATTTCCTGAGCGCGTAAATGCTTTTTCACAGTCAGCGGATAATACGTTCCGCCTTTGACTGTCGCATCATTGGCAATGATCATACAGGTCACGCCATTGACCTGACCGACACCGGCCACCACACCGGCAGCAGGCACATCATCCTGATACACCTGATAGGCAGCCAGCTGACCAATTTCAATAAAAGCCGTACCCGGATCAATCAGGTGGTCAATCCGTTCACGTGGTAATAATTTACCGCGATCCAGATGTTTCTGACGTGCAGTTTCACCGCCGCCGAGGGCAATTTTCTGGACTTTCTGTTTCAGGTCATCGACCAGGGTTTGCATCGCTGCGTGGTTGTTTTTGAACTCTTCGCTGCGAATATTGATTTTGCTCTGTAATTGATTCATGCCAACATCCTTGTCTATTCTTGTGATTTATTTTTTAGGCAGTTTCGTTAAACAGTTCGCGGCCAATCAGCATACGGCGAATTTCCGAGGTGCCTGCACCAATTTCATAGAGTTTGGCATCACGCCATAAACGTCCAGCAGAAAATTCATTGATATAACCGTTCCCACCTAGCGTCTGAATGGTTTCACCGGCCATCCAGGTGGCTTTTTCGGCTGCATATAAAATTGCGCTGGCAGCATCTTTACGCAGGCTGCGGCTATGCTCGGCTTTGTCACATTCTGCACCTACGGCATAGACCAGTGCCTTACATGCCAACCAGGTCGAATACATATCAGCAATTTTGCCTTGCATCAGCTGGAATTCGCCCAGTGCCTGACCAAACTGTTTACGCTCGTGGATATACGGAATCACGGTGTCTAGGCAGGCATCCATAATGCCCAGTGGGCCTGCGCTTAATACAGCACGTTCATAGTCCAGACCACTCATCAGCACTTTTACACCATTGCCGACACCGCCGAGGACGTTTTCTTTCGGTACGCGCACGTTGTCAAAGAACAGTGGATAGGTATTCGAGCCGCGCATGCCCAGTTTGTCCAGGTGCGTACCGTGGCTAAAGCCCGGCATGGTTTTTTCAATCAGGAAAGCGGTCATGCCTTTGGCGCCGGCTTGGGTATCAGTTTTGGCATAGACCACCAGCACATCTGCATCGCCACCGTTGGTGATCCACATTTTTGAACCGTTTAGCAGATAATGATCGCCCTGATCTTCAGCTTTGAGTTTCATGCTGACCACATCGGAGCCGGCATTCGGTTCTGACATGGCCAATGCGCCGACATATTCACCTGAAATCAGTTTCGGTAAATAGCGCTGTTTCTGTTCTTCGTTACCATTACGCTTAATTTGGTTCACACATAGGTTAGAATGTGCCCCGTAGGAAAGGCCAATAGATGCTGAGGCACGTGAAATTTCCTGCATGGCAATAATATGTGCCAGATAACCGAGGTTGGTGCCACCATATTCCTCACTTACGGTTAGACCGAGTAAACCCATGTCCCCAAACTTTTTCCAAAGATGAGCAGGGAATTCGTTGTCACGGTCGACCTGTTGAGCAATGGGTGCGATCTCTTTTGCACAAAATGCAGCAACTGAATCACGAAGGGCGATCAGTGTTTCATCCAAACCGAAATCCAAGCTTTGTAAATTCATTTCTTCATCCATCCTGCGGTTATATTTGTTGTTTCCAAAAAAGCATTTTTGTTGTGCTTGGTTTTTAACATACATCGAAAATTTAAAAAAGTGAACTAAAATTCACAAAATGATTTACAATTCATTTTATCTGGTTGAGAATAAGATATGAGTTATAAAAGATCATCATTGATGCAGGAACGAATGGAACAGAATCGCCTGTCGATTTTGCAGTCCGCTCGTGAACTAATTGCTCAAGGGGGCTTTAAAGAGGCGTCGATTCAGGCCATTGCGGAACGTGCCGGTGTATCTACCGGTCTGGTCTATCGATATTTCGAAAACAAAAGCCAGATTTTAATTGAAGTGTTGTCGAATGCGATTCAGCATGAGGTTGAAATTTTGAACCACATTGCCGGCTCGGATTTATCGCCAAAACAGAAATTGCAAAAATCTGTTACAACTTTTGTGAAGCGTGCCATGAACAGTCCCCAACTGGCGTATGCGCTCATGTTTGAACCGGTTGATCCGGAAATGGAACATGAACGTTTTCGCAGTAAACAGCTGATCAAGCAGAGCATTAAGGAAATTTTGGCTGAAGGAAAAGTCAATGGTGAGTTTGAGTTTGAAGATTTGAACACCGCCGCACTGGGCGTGGTTGGCTCTATGACTTTTGTGGTGATTGAACCTTTAAACCCATCTCGCAATGTGATGTTTGATCAAAACTATAAGGATTACTTTGTCAAACAGATTGCCGATTTTTGTGTGAATGCAGTACGTCGACAGGAGGGAAGTGAGTAAAAAACGATAAAAACGGCAGGGAAGACAGACAGGTAGTCGTGGTTCAAAAACAATTAGTAGAGTTGAAAATCAGAATTACAAAGAATCAAGGAGAACGATTCAATGACACAAGTACGGTTAAGCTACGCCTACGGAACGAGCAGCCAGCCTTTACTGGGCACAACGATTGGTGAAAAATTTGATCAGGCTTGCGCGCAATACGCCGAACAGGATGCGGTGGTCAGCCTGCATCAGAATGTGCGTTTGAGCTACCGGCAGTTGCAAGAGCAGGTGAATGCCTTTGCCTGCAGTTTGCTGAAACTGGGCTTTCAAAAAGGTGACCGTCTTGCAATCTGGTCGCCGAACTGCGTGGAATGGACCATTACCCAGTTTGCGGCCTTTAAAGCCGGCATTATTCTGGTGAACCTGAACCCGGCCTATAAAAGCAATGAGCTGGAATATGTACTGAATAAAGTGTCGTGTAAGGGACTGGTGATTGCCTCGCAGTTCAAGACCACCAATTATCAGGAGATTCTGACCAAAATTGCCCCGGAGCTGAACCAGGCAGCAAGCAAAGTGCTGAAAGCCGAGCGCCTGCCGCATCTGAAACATATTATTAAAATTGATGATCAGGAACATGCCGGATTACACCGCTTTCAGGATTTACTGACCCCGCCAAGCAAAAAAATGCTGCAAAAACTGCAGCAGATTTCTAGTGAATTGCAGTTTGATGAAACTATTAATATTCAGTTTACATCGGGCACCACCGGGAATCCGAAAGGCACCATGCTGACCCATAACAACATTTTAAATAATGGCTATTTTGTCGGTGAAGCAATTCATCTCAGCCCGGCAGATCGGGTCTGTATTTCAGTGCCGTTATTCCACTGTTTCGGGATGGTGATGGGGAACTTGGCCTGTATCACTCATGGTTCCACCATGGTTTATCCATCAGCCGTATTTAACCCGCTGGATACTTTAAAAGCCATTCAGCAGGAAAAATGTACCGCCGCTTATGGCGTACCGACCATGTTCATTGCCATTTTAGAGCATGAACAGTTTGATGAGTTTGACCTGTCAAGCTTGCGCACCGGTATTATGGCCGGCAGTCCATGTCCGCAGGAAATCATGCAGCGCGTGATTGACCGCATGCATATGTCGGAAATTACCATCTGCTATGGCATGACTGAAACAGCACCGGTAAGTGCGCAAAGTTCAACGGAAGATTCGGTGGAACGTCGCGTCAGTACCGTGGGCCGTGTCCATCCACATCTGGAAGTCAAAATTGTCGATGAAGAGGGCAAGGTGGTACCACGTGGACAGCTCGGTGAACTCTGTGTTCGCGGTTATTCGGTAATGCTCGGCTATTGGGAAGATCAGGAAAAAACCGCAGAAGTGATTGATGCTGCACGCTGGATGCATACCGGTGATATCGCTGAAATGGACGATGAAGGCTTTGTCAAAATTAAAGGCCGGATTAAAGATGTGGTGATTCGTGGCGGTGAAAACCTGTTCCCGAAAGAAATTGAAGATTTCCTCTATACCCATCCGGCGGTTTGCGATGTACAGGTGATTGGCGTACCTGACCATAAATATGGGGAAGAACTCTGCGCCTGCATTATCTTGCATGAAAACGACCCTTGCACAGAAGAAACCATTCGCCAGTACTGCGCCGAGCATATTTCACACAATAAAGTGCCACGTTATGTGCGTTTCTTTAGCGAGTTTCCAATGACGGCATCGGGTAAGGCGCAGAAGTTTAAGCTGCGTGAATTTATGCGTGAAGAGTTAAACCTAAAAGAAATTGCTTGATTCATGCAGGCATCTAATCACATGACAGGGCGACAGGGATATCGCCGGTCATGTGATTGAATCTCGGGAAAAATCAAATCAGAGCAAAATTGCTTTGCTTTCCGCGAGCTGTCATGACTTTCCAACAAGAATGATCTTCGCAAGTCTATTCAAGAGTCAGAGGTAGAGTGAGTTAAAGATGGCCAAAAACTTTCACAGTGAAGTCATTGTCGCCGGCTATGATGATCACATCCGTAAACTGATTCCCGGCTATGAACTGGTACATCAACAGATTGATGCCATTCTAACAGCAGAATTACCGGAAACTGCGCATATTCTGGTGGTCGGGTGCGGGACAGGCTATGAGCTGACCTATTTATTGGCGCATCATCCACAGTGGCAGATTACCGCCATTGATCCCTCCCATGCCATGCTGGAACAGGCACAAAATACGATCCGCTCAATTGCAGGTGCCGAGCGGGTGCACTTTATTCAGGCCGATACCCAGAGTTTAGAGTCCCCTCAGCCTTTTGATGCGGCACTGGCCATTCTGGTGGCGCATTTTATTCCCATGCCGGCCAAAGCCGATTTTTTTCAGGACATCTGCCAGCGCTTAAAACCGGGTGGTGTGTTCCTCAGTTATGACCTGATGCAGCCTGAAACATTGGCTGAACAGCAAGTGCTGCAGCATGTAGCGGTGCAACAGGGCTTAACAGTGAGGCAGAGTGAAAAGATGATTGCACATCTGGATGATGATTTTGAACTGGTTTCGGCTGAACAGACCAAAGACGTATTAACAAAAGTCGGATTTAAAAGTTGCAGGGTTTATTGTCAAATCATGAATTATTATGGTTTTTTTGCACGAAAATAAACGAAACAGAGGCTACACAGGCAGGTAGCACACAGACCAAAGAGCAAGGAAGTAGGGAAAATAATGTCGGCATATTACAGTTTTATCAGACGTGAACAGCATGCAGATGGTAGCAGCACAGCTTATTATGAATCGAATATTCATGCTCAGGGCGCGTGGAATCCGCATGAGCAGCATATGGCACCTGCCACCGGTATTCTCTGTGCAGAGCTGGAGCAGTTCCAGCCACGTGCAGAAATGCGCATTGGCCGGGTCGGGCTGGATATTTTTGGTTTGATTGCCTTTGGTGAATTTTCGATTACCACCCGCATGATTCGCCCGGGCAAAACCATTGAACTGATTGAAGCGGAAATGTGTGCCAATGGCAAAACCTGTATTGTGGCGCGTGCCTGGAAAATGCTGACTTCCGACACTCGTGCCATTGCCGGTCTGGAAGATTTACCGGCAGAAAGTCCGGACTATTTACCCGAGTGGGATGGCATGCGCTGCTGGCCAGGCGGCTATATTCAAAGTATTCAGACCCGTGCCCATCTGGACCATCGTCCGGGCAAAGGCATTGTCTGGCTCAGTAATCAGCTTGAAATGATTGACGGCCAGCCGACGTCCGATTTTACCCGCCTGATGGGCATGGTAGATACTGCCAATGGCGTGGTGCCACGTCAGGACCCGAATGCCGGTTGGGGCTTTCCAAATTTGGATCTGCAAATTCATCTGCACCGCTTGCCGCAAGGCCAGTGGCTGGGACTGGAAGTGGTACAACAATATGGTGAAGATGGTATTGGTCTGACCAGCGGCATTCTGCATGATGTTCATGGGCCATTTGGACGCAGTGAACAGATTCTGACCTTAAGAAAGTTCTAAAACTGGCTCAGGTCTATCAGGACGAATTGATTCGTCCTTTTTTTATTGGCATGCTGTGGGCAGTTCAAAATATAGATGAAACAGATGCGAATCGGGATTATTGGCGCGGGACGGGTAGCACATCATCTGGCACAGGCTTTGAGTGCACGGCACCAGATAGTACAGATTTATAGCCGCAGTTTGGATAAGGCAGCGCAGCTGGCACAGCAGGTACAGGCCAGTGCAATTCATAGCCCTGAACAGTTTGATGCAACATTAGACTTGGTGATCATTGCGGTGAGTGATCAATCCATTGCCGCGGTAATTGAGCAGGTGCATCCTCATTTGCCTGAAGTGCTGATGGTCCATACCTCCGGCAGTACTGCAATGCAGCTGTTGCAGCAGGTACATGCACGTGCCGGAGTATTTTATCCGCTGCAAACCTTTAGTCTGGAACGTGAGATTGACTGGAGTCAGACCCCTGTATTTATTGAAGCGGCAGATGAAGACGATCAGGCTGTATTATTGCAGCTGGCCAATGAACTCAGTCAGCGGGTCTATGCCTATAGCTCCGAGCAGCGTCTGAGCCTGCATCTGGCCGCGGTGTTTGCTTGTAATTTCAGTAATTATTGTTATGACATAGCCCGGCAAATTGTTGATGTCCAGCAGGTCGATTTTAGTCTGCTGTATCCGTTAATGCTGGAAACGGCGCAGAAGGCCACCCAGGCCGATCCTAAAACCATGCAGACCGGCCCGGCCATGCGTGGTGATCAGAATATTTTACAGATGCATCAGCAGTTATTGGCTGATGCGCAGCGACCTGATTTACAGGCGGTCTATCAACTATTCAGCCAGCAGATTTTAGAACGTCATCAGTCATAAACCATTGTTGTTATCTTCGGTTTTATACTGGTTAATCGAGTCGTTGATCTGATCTTTTAAATCACTTTTGACTGGTAGATCATCTATTTTGTCTAATCTCAAGATAGGGACGTATAAAAAAAGCGCTGAGATTTCAGCGCTTTTTCAACTTTGTGATTAAGAAATTTTCTTAAAGATAAAGTCGTTAATCTTGTGACCGGCTTCAATACCGCGGCGTTCAAATTTGGTTTGCGGGCGCCATTCCGGACGTGGATAGCTGTTGCCTTTGCCTGCCAGGTTTTCTAAACGTGAACGGTTGTCCAGCACGTCCAGCATCCATTCTGCATACGGTTCCCAGTCAGTTGCTGCATGGAAAGTACCGCCCATTTCCAGTTTTTGTTCAATCAGTTCCATACGCTCATCCACCACAAAGCGGCGTTTGAAGTGGCGTTTCTTTTGCCATGGGTCCGGGAAGTACAGTTGCACGGTGTTAATGCTGTTGTCTGGCATTTCACGCAGCACCTGAATTGCATCGGCATCCAGTACGCGCAGGTTGCTTAAACCGGCTGTGCCTGCTTCATATACGCACTGGGCAATACCCGGCACATGCACTTCAATACCCACAAAGTTACGCTCCGGATTGGCCTGCGCCATTAAGACCAGTGAACGGCCCATTCCAAAACCGATTTCTACCGTTAAAGGACGTTCTGGATGTTCAAAATGCTGACGTAAATCGCCAACCGGATATTCCAAAATTAGGTGACCATATTGTTCAAGCGCAGTACGTTGAGAGGTGTTGAGTGGTGAGGAACGACGCATAAACGTCACAATTTCACGGTGCTCGTTTAAGTTGTCCAGCTCGACGACTTGCTGGTCTAATTGATCATTCGACATAACTTTGGCAATCGTAAAAAATTCAAATGCGGTATTTTAAGTCCTGAGCAGTTGAAGTCAAATTTTTTCATGCATTGCGCTATTTTTTTCACGGCAGCTGTCATGAAAATGCAGAAATAGTTTCATCAAATGTTCATACATCTGTCATGTCTAAAAAATAGCCTGAATAAGCTTTAACAACTGATAAAAAAACAATGAAATTACATACTTTATGCTGGGCCATGGCACTCATGGGTTGTGGATTTTCTGCACATGCAGAGCTGATGTTCAGTCAATATGTCGATGGTACGTCGAATCGTAAGGGACTGGAGATTTATAACCCTGATGCGACAGCGGCCGATTTATCTCAGTATCAAATCAAGATTTTTTCCAATGGCTCAACCACAGCCGGACTGACGGTATCTTTAGAGGGAGTGTTGCCGGCCAAAGCTGAATATCTGGTCGGGCGAAGTGAATTGGAGCTGGTGCTGGGCGATCTGGTCAAAAAAATTGCAAGTCTGAATTTTAATGGTAATGATGCGGTTGTGCTGTATAAGCATAATACACCGGTCGATCGTTTTGGTGTGCTTGGACAGACTACGAGTTGGGCAGAGGGCACCAGTTTAAGCCGCAATAAAACCACGCATAGTGTTAGCTCAGTGGACCCAACAGCACCTTTTGATGTGAACAGTGAATGGATGGCCTGGTCTGACCGGAATGCTTTTAGTCAGTATTTGCTGCCAGAAGGAGAGCAGCCACCGCCTGTGACGGAAACGATTAGCTGTAGCAGTAGTGATACCGCCATTGCCGATTTGCACAGTGCCAGCAAGAACCAGATCTATACCGTGCGTGGGGTGATGACCGCAGATTATCGTTATAGCAATGGTTTTTCCGGTTTTTATCTGCAAACGCCAGATAGCAAAGCCAAGCCAAACCTGAATAATGCGATTTTTGTTTATATTCCGGCCAGCAGCCAGATCAAAGGTGGTCAGGTTGGGGAAGAGGTGATTTTACGCGGTCGCCTCACTAGCTATCAAAACCAGCTGCAGCTGGACCAGCTGACTCAGGATATTCAAACCTGTAATCCGCAAGCGGCAAGCTGGGTAGCACCAAAAACGGTAAATTTACCATTTGAAAGCCTGACGGATATGCAGCAGCATGCACCGCAGCGTTATCAGGGTGCACTGGTTAAACTGCCGCAAACTCTGACCGTCAGTGAAAACTATAATTATGGCCGTTATGGCGAGCTGGCCCTAAGCCTTGGGCGTTTATATATGCCGACCAATCTGTATCCGGCCAAATCCGACGAAGCACTCAGCCTGGCCAAACAAAACCTGCTGTCGAAAATTATTCTGGATGATGGCTATAACAACCAGAACCGGACGCCGTGGTTGCCGCTGAACTTTAATGCGCAAAATACCTTAAGAGCCGGCTATGAGCTGCAAAATGTAGAAGGGATTTTGGAATATCGTTTTAACCAGTGGCGTATTCAGCCTGTTCAGGGCAGAACCTTGCCGAATATCGTGGCAGACAAAAATGAGCGCAGCAGCGTCAGCGCCAAAAATACTGCCCAGATTCGTGCTGCGGCCTTTAATGTCCTGAACTATGACAATGGGGCGGCACAAGGCTTCCCGACCGAGCGCGGTGCAAAAACCAAAGCAGAGTTCGACAAGCAGCATCAGAAAATTGTCAGTGCCTTAAAAGCCATTGATGCCGATGTCTATGGCCTGAATGAAATTGCCAACAATGGTTATGGCCCAGACAGCGCCATTGCCTATTTAACCCAAAGTCTGGGGCCAGACTGGAAGTATGTGACACCGCCAAATGCAGATCGCTTGGGCACCGATACCATTGCCGTAGCCATGATTTATAACAGCAAACGCCTGACGCCGGTGAATGCCGCTGCCGTATTTGATGATGGTACACAATTGAATCGTGTCACCATGGCGCAAAGTTTTAAACCTGTGGCGGGTGGCGAAAGCTTTACCGTGGTGCCGCAGCATCTAAAATCCAAAGGTAGCTGTCCTGATACCGGCCTAGATGCAGATCAGGGCGATGGCCAGGGCTGCTGGAATAGCACCCGTGTGACCGCAGTACAGAAATTAATGCAATGGTTGGTGGCCAATCCAACCAAAGTAACGCAGCCCAATGTCCTGATTCTGGGCGACTTAAACAGTTATGCCAAAGAAGATCCGATTTTGGCGCTGGAAAAGGCCAACTATAAAAATCTGTTTAATGATGAAAAAATCGGACAGGGCAAACAGGCTTATAGTTATGTGTTTGGTGTAGCCAGTAATACCCAGGGCTATGGCGGCGCCGGTAATTTAGACCATGCCATTGCCGATGCACAATTGTATCCACGGGTTAAACGTGCTTTTGCATGGGCCATTAATGCCGATGAACCGACGGCACTGGCCTATAACGAAGACTATAAAACCGCCGAGCAGATTCAGGCCTTTTATAGCCCGGATGCTTTCCGTTCATCTGACCACGACCCGATTATTATTGATCTGGACCTGGTAGATGCACCGGCAGAGCCAAAGCCAGCGGAAGACTCCAAAGCGGATACCCATGGGGGGAGTACCGGTCTATGGTCATTATTGGGATTATTCGGGCTGAGTGCTGCGGCTTGGTTACGTCGCCGTAAATAAGGCGGGTATTGATCTGCCATAAAAAACGCCTGATTATCAGGCGTTTTTTCTTTAGGCAGTTTTTATTCAAGCTTAATTCGGACTTAATTTATCAATCAGGGTGTCACTGGCTTCATTTAAGCCAATCAGCTCGACCTGAATCCCGCGAGCTTCAAATTTCTGCACCACAGTATTTAGCATATTGACCGAGGTTAAATCCCAAATATGCGCATGAGTCAGATCAATCTGCACCTGCTGCAGATTTTCCTTAAAGTTAAAGAACTGGAAAAACTTGTCCGAGCTGCTAAAGAAAATCTGTCCGGTAATCTGATAACGGCGTGTATCCTGTACGCGTTCAGACTGAACTTTGACTTCACTTTCCAGCTTATTCACCAGGAATAAGGCCGACAGCAATACCCCAACGAAAACACCCAAGGCCAGGTTGTGTGTGGCCAGTACAATCGCCACCACGGTCAGCATCACAATATTACTTTGCTTTGGATGCTTGCTAAAGTTACGCACCGAATCCCAGTTAAAGGTGGTAAAGGCCACCATAATCATAATCGCCACCAGCGCCGCCATTGGAATATAAGCCAGCCAGTCTTTAAAGAACACCACCAGACACAGCAGGAAAACGCCGGCGACCAAAGTAGAAAGACGGGTACGCGCACCAGAGCTGACGTTAATAATCGACTGGCCAATCATGGCACAGCCGGCCATCCCGCCCATAAAACCGCTGACAATATTGGCATAGCCCTGACCACGACATTCCTGATGACGGTCACCTTCAGTTTCCGTCACTTCATTCACAATGGTGGTGGTCATCATGGTTTCCAGTAAACCCACTGTCGCAAGGGTGATGGAATAGGGGAAAATAATCGCCAGTGTTTCAAAATTCAGCGGAATTTCAGGAATTAAAAATACCGGTAAGGTGTCTGGAAATTGTCCCAGATCACTCACCGTACGCATATCGGCACCCAAAAACAGCGCCAGCAGACTCAGCACAATAATGCAGATTAAGGGTGAGGGCACCGCCTTGCCAATTTTAGGCAGATAGGGAAACAGATAAACTACCGCCAGCCCCAGGCCGACAAAGACATAGCCCCACAGATCCATTTGCATCAGCTCTGGAAGTTGCGCGACAAAAATTAAAATCGCCAGCGCATTCACAAAACCATAGACCACCGATTGCGACACAAAACGCATCAGCTTGGCCACTTTAAAATAGCCGGCCACCACCTGAATGATTCCAGTCAGCACCGTTGCCGCCAGCAAATATTGCAGCCCGTGCTCTTTGACCAGGGTAATCATCAGTAGCGCCATGGCACCTGTCGCGGCCGAAATCATTGCCGTGCGGCCACCAAAAAATGCAATAGTCACAGCAATGCAGAAGGAGGCATATAGGCCAACTTGTGGATCGACGCCGGCAATCGCAGAAAAGGCAATGGATTCAGGAATCAGGGCCAGCCCCACCACCAGACCGGCCAGCACATCGGTCCGGATATTGGAAAACCACTCTTCTTTTTTCAGACTAATCACAATCGGCTTTTCATGAAACTTTAAAGGCGACTATGGTAAAACAAATGAAGTGAAAAAAGCAGCCGCAATCCACTTGAAAAAGCGCCGCGCTTGCTCAATATTGAAAAGGTAAATGTTTTTTACGCATTTACGCTTTTTTGCAATTTACAGGTTCGATCACTTGAAAGTTTGTTAGAAGCCATTTAAAACAGTTAGTAGTTATATAACAAGGATCAGATATGAAGCTTTATTATTCACCGGGTGCATGTTCTTTAGCGGCCCATATTATTTTAAATGAAATTAATGTAGATTTTGATTTAGAACGTGTCGACCTGAAAACCCATAAAACCGAAAAAGGTCATGATTATTACGAAATTAATCCAAAAGGCTATGTTCCGGCGCTTGAGATTAATCCAGGTCTAATTCTGACCGAGAACGTGGCAATTTTACCGTTTCTGGCCCAGCACGATCCAAAACAAGATTTAATTCCGCCATCTGGCATGGGCCGTGCCAAAGTGCTGGAATGGTTAGGTTATCTGAATTCGGAACTGCATGATGCCTACGCAGTATTCTTCGGTGGCCAGTTAACCGATGATGAAAAAAATAAAGCCTATGCTGAAATTGACCGTCTGTTAAGTTATATTGATAAAACCATTGGTGAATCAGACAATGAATATCTGGTCGATGATAACTTTGGCCCGGCCGATGCCTATTTATTCGTACTGACCAACTGGTCGAACCATATTCATCATGATTTAACCCCATATACCCATATTATTGCGCTACGCAATAAAGTGGCCGAGCGTCAATCGGTGCAGATTGCCATGCGTGATGAAGGCTTGATTCCTTGATCCAGGTTTAAAAACCGCAATAAAAAAGGACTCAAGCAGAGTCCTTTTTTCATGTTTAGCTTTTAAATCAAGTGAAACCTGAAGGAGTAACTTATCTCTCAGCACAGATAATATCCGGATTATTTAAAGAAATAACCGGTTTCTGGCGAGCTGGCATTGGCCATACGTTTACGCGGCATCCGGCCTGCCAGATAGGCTTCACGACCTGCTTCAACTGCTTTACGCATTGCCGAAGCCATCAGGACCGGACTTTGCGCTGCTGCAATTGCAGTATTCATTAACACGCCATCACAGCCCAGTTCCATGGCAATTGCTGCATCACTGGCGGTGCCGACACCCGCATCGACCAGTACCGGTACTTTGGCATTTTCTTTAATAATAGAAATGGTATGCGGGTTTAAAATCCCCAGTCCTGAACCAATTAAGCTGCCTAAAGGCATAATTGCCACACAGCCCATGCTTTCCAGTTCTTGTGCCACAATCGGATCATCCGAGGTGTAGACCATAATCTCGAAACCATCATCAATAAGCGTACGCGCTGCCTTTAAGGTTTCGGTGATGTTTGGATACAGGGTTTTTTCATCGCCCAGTACTTCCAGTTTTACCAGATTGTGACCATCGAGCAGTTCACGTGCCAGCATACAGGTACGCACTGCACTGTTGGCATCAAAACAGCCGGCTGTATTTGGCAAAATGGTATATTTTTCTGGTGGAATCACAGACAGCAAATTTGGCTGATCGGGATGCTGACCAATATTCACGCGACGAATAGCAACAGTTACAATTTCCGCACCGCTGGCCTGAATGGCCAGATCTGTTTCCTGCAGATCTTTATATTTTCCCGTGCCCACCAGCAAGCGCGAGTTAAAAGTGCGTGAACCGATTTTAAGTAGGGTGTCTTCCATACGTGCTCCGTCTTAGCCGCCGCCAACGGCATGAATAATTTCAATGCGGTCTTGATCATGAATAGGGGTGCTTTCCAGTCGGCTTTTCGGCACAATCATCTCGTTTTGTTCTACCGCAAAACGTTTGCCTTCCAACGCCAGTTGTTGCACCAGTTCTAGTAAATTATGGCACTGTGTCTGTTGTAATTCGCCGTTTAAATAAATGTGCATACCTGCAGTTTCCTAGCTGTTCCGTTCCCGAATTATCGGGCATATTTCATGGCATTCCAGGCCAGTACCAGCCAGCCGGCAATCATTAGCGCACCGCCAATTGGGGTAATGGCCCCCAGACCGCGCGGCAAACCTAGCGCCATCACATACAATGAGCCACAGAAAAACACAATCCCGACCTGAATCAGCAGGAAGCTGGCTTTAATGGGAAATTGAGTCATGACTTTGGCCAGAATCGCCAGTGCCAATAATCCGAGGGCATGATAGAAAAAATAATCAGTCGCTGTTTGCCACCACGCCAGTTGAGCTTCTGTTGCGCGTGCTTTTAAGCCATGTGCCCCAAATGCACCTAACATCACCGCAAGTGCTAAATTAAGGGCAGAAATTGCAATCCACATAGCAAGAATGACCTGAGTAAATTTGCGCTCAACCTTAACATTTTTCCGGGCAACGAGAAAGTGAAAAACTTTCACCCTGAAATGTGGTATTGAATCCAGCTTTTTGATTTTAGGGGGGAAGAAAATGGATTTCTTTAAGATCATCGCCCGGTTTCAGCAAGCACAGACAGCAAAAAAGGGCAGATCGCCCTTTTTTAACTTTAGCACTCTGGAATCATCACTTAGTTAGATGACATTGCCACTTTAATTTTTTCCATGGCATTTTTTTCAAGCTGGCGAATACGCTCCGCAGAAACATTATATTCAGCTGCTAGTTCATGCAGGGTCGATTTATCATCATCTAACCAGCGACGCTGCAAGATATTACGCGAACGGTCATCCAGCTGCTCCATGGCTTCATGCAGGGCAGAGGTGCTTTGTGCCTCATAATCTTCATCTTCGACCAGACGGGCCGGATCGTAACGGTTATCTTCTAAATAAAGCGCCGGCGCAACATGGGTAGTGTTTTCACTTTCATCATCATTTTGCGCTTCGAAAGCCGCGTCATAAGCGGTCAGACGGCCTTCCATTTCCAGGACCTGTTCCGGAGTGACATTCAGGTCGTTGGCAATCGATTTGGCTTCTTCCAGCGTCAGTTTTTTGCTGGATTTTTTCAGGCTGCGTAAATTAAAGAACAGTTTACGCTGTGCCTTGGTGGTGGCAATTTTAACAATACGCCAGTTACGGATCACATATTCGTGAATCTCGGCTTTAATCCAGTGCACGGCAAATGACACCAGACGCACGCCCATATTCGGGTCGAAGCGTTTCACGGCCTTCATTAGACCGAGGTTGCCTTCCTGAATCAGGTCGCCTTGTGGCAAACCATAACCTGCATAACTACGCGCAATATGGACTACAAATCGCAAATGCGACATGACCAGCATTTTTGCTGCATCTAAATCTTGATCGTAATAATAACGTTCAGCTAACTCTTTTTCTTGTTCAGCCGTTAAAATAGGAATTTGATTGACGGTACTAATATAAGCACCGAGATTTACGCCTGGCGCAGATAATGACAGGGGCATCAACTGATTGCGGCTGTCACTCATGAGTTCTCCTTATAGGATCGGTGGGTCGTATTACCTGTAAATTTCATCTTAATACCAATATCCTTGCAAATTAAGGAAAAAAGGTAGAGAAATGTAAAGTTTTATGCCAATGCATGCTGTTTACTTTAATTGAAAATTATTTAATTTCAATAAAGTAATGAAACTCGTTGGCAGAAATTTGTGTCAATTCACAGCCGTACTGGTGAATCTGACAATAGCGGCTGACATCTTGCTGACTATGCGGGTCAGAGGACTTGAGCAGAAAGTGTCCGGCGCCGGTTTTTTTTAAAGCGCGTTTTAGCATCAGTAAGGGCATGGGGCAGGGTTGTCCCATCGCATCAATGATGATCATTTCATCGACAGAGTTGTCCATAATCTGCTTCAATCGGGTCTTTAAAAAAGGACTCAAAATATTAGCAAATTTGGTGCCAAATCTAAAGTTTATTTGCGGTTTTTATCAAAATATAACATTGAAAAATCTTGAATTAACTTTGTCAAAAAAAGCATGAATTCTGAATAAGATAAATCAAAAAAAATCTATTATTTGTCATAAACCCGTGTTAAGCTCGATGCGTATTTAGGATTTGAGATAGGCAGTTGTTGTTTGTCGCCCTATTACAAATTGGATGTAACCGGGATTTTGTTAATAGTTATACAGAATGATTACAAGCTTAGAAATAAAAATATTTTTAAACTTTGTTTACTCTGCTGTTTGCAACACCGGGTGGTCCTTCTTTTTAATCAATGAGGATTAACTTATGACAGCTCGTGAACAAGGCGTAGTTAAATGGTTCAACGACACTAAAGGTTTTGGCTTTATTCAACGTAACGGCGGCGACGATGTATTCGTTCACTTCCGTGCGATTCAAGGCGAAGGCCACCGTTCACTTCGTGACGGTCAACGTGTTGAGTTCAGCGTAGTTAAAGGTCAAAAAGGCTTCCAAGCGGAAGAAGTACAACCTTTAGACTAATCGTTGGATTAATCTGAAAAACGCTCCATCTATTGGGGCGTTTTTTGTTTATAATATGATACGTTTTTGTGATTAATAAGTTAGAGCACATTTTTATGTCATCTGGTTTTGAAACCTTAAATTTACATCCGAAACTGAGACAAGCTATTGCGGCCTTAGGTTTTAAGGAAATGACGCCCATTCAGCAAAAGGTTTTAAAATTTACTTTGGCTGGACATGATGCCATTGGTCGCGCCCAGACCGGTACCGGCAAAACCGCTGCCTTCCTCATTAGCGTAATCAATGACTTATTGAATAATCCGGTGAAAGAGCAGCGTTTCCGTGGTGAGCCGCGTGCCCTGATTCTGGCACCGACGCGTGAACTGGCCTTACAGATTGAAAGCGATGCCAAAGAGCTGGTGAAGTTTACCGACCTACATGTAGTGACCTTGTTGGGCGGTGTCGATTTTGACAAGCAAAAAGCGCAGCTGGATAAAAACTTTGTCGACATTATGGTCGCGACCCCGGGTCGTCTGATTGACTTTGTCGAGCAAAAAGAAGTCTGGCTGGATCAGCTGGAATTTCTGGTGATTGATGAAGCCGACCGTTTACTGGATATGGGCTTTATTCCATCGGTAAAACGGATTGTGCGTTTTTCACCGCGTAAAGAGCAGCGCCAGACTTTAATGTTCTCAGCCACTTTTAGCTATGATGTGCTGAATCTGGCCCAGCAATGGTTATTTGAACCGGTGACTGTCGAAATTGAACCGGAAAAGAAAACCAATGCCGATGTCGAGCAGCGCGTATATATGGTGTCGAATTCAGACAAATATAAACTGCTGCAAGATATTTTGCGCGACGAGCCGATTGAAAAAGTCATGATCTTTGCCAACCGCCGCGATCAGGTGCGCCGTCTGTATGACCATCTGAAACGTGATGGCTATAAAGTGGTGATGCTATCTGGTGAAATTGCCCAGGATAAACGCCTGAAAATGCTGGACCAGTTTAAAAATGGCAAACACAACATCATGATTGCCACCGATGTCGCCGGACGCGGCATTCACGTCGATGGCGTGTCGCATGTGGTGAACTTTACCTTGCCAGAACAATCAGATGACTACGTGCACCGTATTGGCCGTACTGGTCGTGCTGGTACGCGTGGGGTCAGTATTAGTTTCCTGGCCGAAGATGATGCTTTCTATTTGCCAGAAATTGAAAAAGCCATCGGACAAAAACTGCCATTAACCCGTTTAGATGGTTATTGCTAGACTTTACTATGTCGTGTTGTTGCTGAGGCAGCTACCCGCATCAAAATGAAAAAATGGATCAGCTCCAAAGGACCTGATCCATTTTTTATTGCATCTTTTGATTACGTTCAGATTAGTTGGCCTGACAGCGGAAGGTGAGTACGGTCTGATAATCATCATCCTGTGCCAGCTGGGCATTACGACCCGAGATGGTGCCGAGCACAGTCGCGGCAGCCTGAATCATCTGTCCGGTCTGTTCATCGACCACGCCTTTTAAAGCGCCGTTATAAGTGGTCTGTTCATCGACCACCACCGGTGTAGCGCGGCTACCACAGGTTTTGTTGGCCGCACTAATTGCGTTGTTTTTGGAGATGATATTGCTTTTACCTAAACCGGTGACTTCGTACTGATTATTTTCTTTCTGAATTGCCAGCGAAGAGGTCGGGTTTGAAGCACAGGCGGTCAAAAATAGCGCAGCGGTGGCTGCAGCACTTAAACCAATCAGCTTGTTCATGTGTGGTCCCCATATTTTATTTGTTGAATCAGTCATCTATCTAAACATATCTGCACTTTTAGAGTTTGTAGAAGCTGTAAAGAAATGCAGTTTTATATAGTGGCTCTGTGACAGACAAGCCGGCCATTAAAACTCAGGATTTATACAAATAACCCAACGCAAATAGAGTAAATTCTGTGGTTTATGCTAATCTTGAGGCAGATTTTATAGATAGATATAAGCCAATGACGGATACAATGGAAGCTACGGTTCATCAGAATATTCATCAACGTCAGTCGATTGGGCATCTGGTCGAGCCGGCACCGAATGCAGCGCAGCTGGAGCGTGCCTTTCAGGCCGCCTTGACCGCGCCTGATCATCATCGTTTAAAACCGACCCGTTTTGTGGTGATTCCGGCAGAGCGCCGCGAAGCTTTTGGCGAGTTGCTGGTACAGGCTCTGGCCGATTTAGGCCAGACCGATGCGGTGCAGCTGGAACGTGTGAAACATCATCCTTTCCGGGCGCCATTACTGGTGCTGGCACTGACCAAATTCCAGCCGCATCCTAAAGTTCCGGATTTTGAGCAGACCTTAAGTACCGGGGCGGCGGTACAGAATTTCCTGCTGTCTTTACAGGCACAAGGCTTTGCCAGCATGTGGCGCAGTGGTGCCGTGGTTGAATCAAAATTATTGAAAAAAGCTTTGAAATTAAATGAAGATGATTTAATTTCAGGCATCATCTATATTGGAACTGCCGCAAAAGCGATTGCGCCGCGTGCGGACATTCAGACTGACGCCTATGTCAGTTACTGGACGGAATAAGCATCGCATACGGCTGAGGATATAAAAATAATGTCAGAATTGAATTTTGCCAGTCTGGTAGAACCGGTCCATATTGATCAGAAAACCGCATTAAGAATTACCGTCTTGGGTGGGGGCAGTTTTGGTACCGCCATGGCCAATACCGCGGTGCGTAACGGCTGTGACACCATGATCTGGATTCGGGATGAAGCCACCGCTGAAGAAATTAACCGCACTCATATCAATAAACGCTATTTGCCAGATTTTCCTTTAGAGCCGGGCTTAAAAGCAGTGTCGGATCTGGAACTGGCGGTACGCGACCGCGATATTATTTTGGTCGCCATTCCAAGTCATTCTTTTCGTGATGTGCTGAAGCAGATTAAGCCGTTTATCACCTCGCAAGCGGTGGTGTCCCTGACCAAGGGTATTGAGGCCAAAACCTTCTGCTTTATGAGCGATATTATTCGCGCCGAATTGCCGGAAGTGCCGTATGGGGTGCTGTCTGGCCCGAACCTGGCCAAAGAAATTGTAGCCGGGCAGCCTGCCGGAACCGTGATTGCCAGCCAGTCAGAACTGGTACGTTATGCGGTGCAGCAGGCACTCCATAGTGCTTTATTCCGTGTATTCGGTAGTGATGATGTACACGGGGTGGAACTTGGTGGGGCGTTAAAAAATATTTATGCCGTGGCGATGGGCATGGCTGCCGCGTATAACGTCGGTGAAAATACCAAAAGTATGATTCTAACCCGAGCCTTAGCTGAAATGAGCCGTTTTGCGGTCAAGCTGGGCGCCAACCCGCTGACGTTCCTTGGTTTGTCAGGTGTCGGTGATTTATTTGCCACCTGTAGCAGTCCATTGAGTCGTAATTATCAGGTGGGGTATGCACTGGGCAAAGGTAAAACCCTGGAACAGGCCACACAGGAACTGGGCCAGACTGCAGAAGGGATTAATACCATTGTGCAGGTCAAAGCACGTTCTGAAGAGCTGGATGTGTATATGCCAATTACCAGCGCCTTGTATGATGTGATTTATGAAAGACAGCCGCCGCTGACGATTGCACTGGCACTCATGAAAAATGGCCATCGTAGTGATGTAGAGTTTGTATTGCCGCATCATGAAGTATAAATTGGTTAAAATATGACAGTTTGATGAACCGAACTGTCATATTTACTGCTTATAATGCGGACAAAATGAAATAAGGAAATGTATATGCAATTGACCCTAGTGCGTCATGGTGAAGCTTCACCACCCGTGCATGGTAATGATATTAAACGTCCCCTGACCGAACGTGGGCATACCCAGGCACAGCAAACGGCAGAGTATTTAAAAGATCTGATCCGTCCGGATGTGTTTGTGGTTAGTCCGCTGTTACGTGCCCAGGAAACGCTGGCGCATATCCAGACCTATTTTAAAGATGTGCCTGTGGTGATTTGCAATACCATTAAACCGGATGATGATGCGACTCAGGCTGTTGAGTGGTTATCGCATTTGCCTTATGAATCAATTGCGGTGGTGTGTCATATGAATGTGGTGGCACATATTGCAGAGCAGTTAACCGGGGAATCTTTCCATCCTTATGCGCTGGCAGAAGCGCGTATTTATGAGCAGGCGGTCATTGCTGCAGGTTTATCGACACAAATAAAAAGTTTTATTCCAGACGCATAACAACACACTTTATTTCATGGCAGTACAATAACAATGTTGCAAATATGGATGCCGGAAGCCAATGGGGTTTGGCAATGGTCAAGCGGGGAGTACTGGGTTCAGGCCAATACCCTGGAAGACCTGATTCAGGCGATACAGCTTCATCAGGGTGAAGAAGCAGTGGTGTATTTTCCGAGCCGGGATATACAGATGCTGCAACAGCAGATGAGCAAGGCCCAATACAAGCAGCTGGGGCCAGACGGAATTAAATTCCTGCTAGAAGAATTTGTGGTATTGCCAATTGATGCCATGAAAGTGCTGCATCATTTTCAGCAGCCGGACCGCCTGACTTTACTTGGTGTGGCGCAAAGCCATGTCGAAACCTTGCAACATGCTTTGGCGCTATTGCCGGTCAAAGTCACGGCCTTATTGCCAGACTTTTTATTGCTGCCAGTGCCTGAGCCTGATCATATTGTGCTGGCCAATGTCTGTGGCCGGTTGCTGGTACGTGAAAATGAATATCTGGGCAGCTCGGTCGATGATCTGGCTTTATTTCTGGATTATCAGGCGCCTGAACAGCGTTATCAGATCAGTAATTTTACCGCCGAACAGATGCACAGTATTGAGGCTATCAGCACGCATGAGCAGTTAAGCTCTTTCCATTATGAAGTGCCGGTGCTGAAAAAAGTCAAACAGCATCCTTTTAATATTTTACCCAAAGCCAAAAGTGAATCGGGCATTTCGGGTTACTGGAAAGCCTGTGCTGCGGTATTTTTGGGGATTCTGGTGGTGCAGTTCAGTTATGATGCCACGCGCTGGTATCAGTATAAAAAAGTCGCGAATCAGACCGCGGTGCAGGCGATTGACCAGTTTAAATACTGGTTTGGGCAAAACTATCCGGTCACCGAGCAAAATATTAAAAGCCAGTTTGAATATCAGTTAAAACAAAGTCAGACCGCCGATACCCAAGCCTTACAGTTGCTCAGTCGGATCGGGCCGGTATTGATGCAGAATCAGATTGTGGCCAGACGGGTCAATTATGATCTGTCCAGTCTGAATATGGAATTGCAGGCCAGTTCCTCAGCCAGCTTGCAGGCATTGACCCAGCAATTAAACCAGCAAGGCTTTAAGGTCGAGCTAGGTAATATTCAACCGGCCGCCAACGGCGCAATCGGACTGGTGAAAATACAATAATGAAAGCAGTAGAAAAAATTCAGCAGCGTTGGGATCAGTCGCTGGAAAAATTAAATGACTATCTAGATACGCTCAGTGTGCGTGAACGGATCATGGTGATTTTTACCGGTATTTTTGTACTGGTAGCCGCCGTCGGATCGGCGCTGTGGTATATGCACGGCGCGGCAGATCAGCAGCAAAAACGGCTCAATACCTTAAAAGATCTGGTGGTGTGGATGCAAAGCAACGCCGTGACCATGAAGCCGGCCGGGGATGTACAGCTCAGCAGTCTGGAAAAAGTACAGCGCGTGGCACAGCAGCAGGGTTTGTCGGTGGCATCGCAGCAGTCGGGTGAAAAAATTCAAATTGTAAGCAGTCATGCACAATATTCTGTGCTGGCCAATTTCCTGACCCAGCTGGCACAAATGGGATTAAGCATTGAAAAAATGGAATTAATTTCTGATGCCGGGCAGATTAAATTAACGGCGACAGTGCAATAACCGGTAAAAATAAACAATGGTCAAGCATGGTGTTTTCAACAATCTGGGCCTATAATAGGCCGACTTAAAAAGCCGTAGACTTTTGCCGATATGTTGTATTCTCTTGCCCGCCCTTTGTTGTTTTCTTTGGCACCGGAGCGTGCACATGAGCTCACATTATCTTTATTAAAATCAGGTCATAAAATGGGCCTGATGCGTCAGCAGGTGGCAGCAAAACCGGTCACCTGTATGGGTATTGAATTCCCGAATCCGGTAGGTCTGGCTGCAGGCCTGGACAAAAATGGTGCCTATATTGATGCACTGGCCGCTCTAGGTTTTGGTTTTATTGAAATTGGTACCATCACCCCGCGTCCACAAGCCGGTAATCCACATCCGCGTCTGTTCCGTTTACCGCAGGCCAAAGCCATTATTAACCGCATGGGTTTTAATAATGATGGCGTCGATAAGCTGATTGAAAACGTCAAGGCCGCCAAATTTAAAGGCGTACTGGGGATTAATATTGGTAAAAATGCCGATACTCCGGTAGAAAAAGCGGTTGATGATTATCTGATCTGTTTAGAAAAAGTTTATAATTACGCCTCTTATATTACGGTCAATATCTCATCACCAAACACCAAGAATTTGCGTAGTCTGCAAAGCGGAGATGCCCTGACCGAGCTGTTGCAAACCTTGAAACAGCGTCAGTTGGCGTTGGCCGAAGAGCATCAGCATTATGTACCGTTGGTGCTGAAAGTCGCGCCAGATCTAGAACCGTCCGATATTGAATTTATTGCCCAGCAATTACTGCAATTTAAAATTGATGGTTTAATTGTGACCAATACCACCTTGTCTCGTGAAGGGGTAGAGAATTTGCCACATGGCGATGAAGCCGGTGGTTTATCGGGTGCGCCAGTATTTGAAAAGAGTACCGCGTGTCTGGCAGCCTTTGCCAAAACCTTAGAGGGCAAAATTCCTTTAATTGGTGTTGGTGGTATTCTTTCAGGTGAGCAGGCAGTTGCGAAACGCAATGCCGGTGCAACTTTGGTACAAGTGTATAGCGGTTTGGTCTATACTGGCCCGGAACTTGTGAAAGATTGTGTAGACGCACTTTAAAGTCATGAACGCCATCGATATCTTTATACTGATTATTCTGCTCATTGGAGGGCTTAACGGTTTGCGTCAAGGATTTATTAAAGCCTTTGCGAACTTGATCGGTTGGATTTTTGCCCTGATTGTGGCGGCAAAATATGCTTCCGTTCTAGCGCCTTCCATGACCGCTCTCAGTGCTGATCCGGTGGTTCAGAAAATTGCGGCCTTTGCCTTTATTGTGTTGGTGATTGTGGTGCTGACCTGGATGGTGAGCGCATTATTAAACCGCATCTTGAAATCGCTGAAACTGGGCCCATTAAATCGTTTAGCCGGTGGTGCGTTTGGTACCCTCAAAGGTCTGCTGATTGTGCTAATTGCCATTCAGGGCATTGGGCCGTGGGTCGAAAGTTCGCCGCACTGGAAACAGTCCAAATTTATTCAAACCCTTTTACCTTATGCGCCTTGGGCCACACAAATGTCCAAAGATGCCGCCAATGAGGCTTTACAGCACATCAAATCAGAAGATGCTCCGAAATCTTCTGGTTCTTCATCTGAACCTGAACGAAAGGGCGCAGATGAGTCAACGAATAATCCTTTTTATTAATCCTAGCTGGTCTGCGAGGTTGCTATGTGTGGAGTAGTTGGTATAGCTGGTAAATCACCTGTTAACCAAATGTTGTTTGATGCATTAACGATGTTACAACATCGGGGACAAGATGCAGCTGGGATTGTCACTTGCCATGAAGGTCGCTTGTTCTTGCGTAAAGACAACGGCATGGTGCGTGATGTATTCCATACCCGTCACATGCGTGCCTTGCTGGGCAACTACGGGATTGGTCATGTGCGTTATCCGACGGCTGGTTCATCTAGCAGTGCAGAAGCGCAGCCGTTTTATGTGAACTCGCCGTACGGTATTACGCTGGCGCATAACGGTAATCTGACCAATGCCGAAGAAATTCATGAAGACCTATTCAAGACTGATTTACGTCACATGAATACCGATTCAGATTCAGAAGTACTGTTAAACGTTTTTGCCCATGAATTACAAAAACGCGGCAAGCTGGAGCCGGCAGCAGAAGATATCTTCCATGCGGTAACGCGTGTGCATGAGCGTTGTAAAGGGGCTTATGGCGTAGTGGCCATGGTGACCGGTCAAGGGATTGTGGGCTTCCGTGACCCGCATGGGATTCGTCCGTTAATTTACGGTTCGCGTGAAACCGATGAAGGCATGGAATACATCATTGCCTCTGAATCGGTGGCAATTACGGCACTGGGCTTTAAAGTCGAGCGTGACCTGGCACCGGGTGAAGCCATCTTCATTGACTCTAACGGCCAGATGTTTACCCAGCAGTGTGCGGCGCAATCTGAATATCATCCATGTATTTTTGAATATGTGTATTTCGCGCGTCCAGATGCGACCATTGATGGTATTTCGGTATACAAAGCCCGTTTAAAAATGGGTGAGAAGCTGGCGCAAAAAATCCTGCGTGAATGGGGTGAGGAACACGATATTGATGTCGTAATTCCAATTCCAGATACTTCGCGTACTTCGGCCTTGGAACTGGCCAATACCTTAGGTGTTAAATTCCGTGAAGGCTTTATGAAAAACCGTTATATCGGTCGTACCTTCATTATGCCAGGTCAGCAGCAGCGTAAAAAATCGGTACGTCAAAAGCTGAACCCGGTTGAGCTGGAATTTAAAGGCAAGAATGTGTTACTGGTAGATGACTCGATTGTGCGTGGTACCACCTGTAACGAAATTATCCAGATGGCACGTGACGCTGGTGCCAAACGCGTATTCTTCGCTTCAGCGGCACCGATGGTGAAATATCCAAACGTGTATGGTATTGATATGCCGGCTAAATCTGAGTTGATCGCCTCTAGCCGTAGCGTCGAAGAAATTCGTGAAATTATTGGTGCTGACCGTCTGATTTTCCAAGATATTGAAGATTTGAAAGCTGCAGTACGTACCCATAAAGTGCCAGAAGTGAATGATTTCGATTGCTCGGTGTTTGATGGGGTTTATGTCGCAGGCGGTATTGATGAAGCCTATCTGGATAATCTTCAGCAAAAACGCAGCGATACAGCTAAAAAGAAAAAAGACAATTATATCGATGTGAATATTGATGCTGCATCGGTAGATTTGACCGGTTTGAAAGAAGAATAATTCTTGTAAAACTGGCAGGAAAAGCGGGAAATTCCCGCTTTTTTCATTTATGATGTCGCCTAAAGACAATGTAATTTAAGGAAATTTACATTGAAAGATGTAGGTTACTACTTTATTAAAAACAAGAATATGATGTGGTCTGCAAGCCTGTGTCTGCTTGCGGTCATCCTGACCATTTTTATTTTAAATACTGTACTGGGTTTGCTGGTGCATTATATTGATGCTTCGCAGTCCATTTACTGGCATAGCTTAAGTCCTTATCTGGTCGCGGTACTGCTGTCTTTAATGGGCATTTCCATTGCTATTGAATTATATATTTTCCGTTCTGGCGGCCACTCACTGGCCAAGCAGCTGTGTGCACGTCGTTTAAGCCTGATTGAAAGCACGCCGGAAGAAAGTGTTGCCTTAAAAATTACCGAACAGCTGGCCGATACCTTCGCGATTGATACGCCGGCGCTGTATGTCCTGCCGGATGAAGTCGGGGTAAATGCACTGACCGCCGGTTTTTATCCACGCGATATTGCGATTATTCTGACCTGGGGCGCCTTGCAAAACCTGGATGAGCAGGAACTGTATGGCTTGCTCAGTCATGAGTTTCATCAAATTTTAAGTGGTGAAACTGCGGAAAATACCAAGCTGAAAATTCTCTACAGCAGCCTGACCACGTTTAGCCAGTGGGGCAGTAAAGTGGCCAAACTCGGCTTTGGCAAGCAGTATTACAACACCGCTTATGCACCTGCCACGCCTTTTGTTGCACTGGGCGGCATGATCTGGCTGATTGGCAGCTTAGGCATGCTGATTACCCGTTTTATTAAATATTTAAACCTGAGCGGGCGTACCTTTAAAAACGACCTGAAAACCAAACGTTTAATCCAGAACAATGCCAATATTCAAACCCTGCTCAGGATTTATGTGCACCATGCCGGTTCGCAAATTCACAGTGAATATTCGGAATCAATTGCGCATATGTGTTTTGCCAACTCGCTGAGTCCGCAAAGCTGGTTGAATATTCATCCGAGTATTGATGCGCGGATTTATGAGTTAAATCCGGCACTGGTACAGGACCTGCAACTGGAAAACCTGAAAAAGCTGCGCAGCCAGCCCTGGTTTGGTCTGTTTCGTTCACTGGAAGAGGTCAACGGTGAATATTATGCGCCGTGGAGTTCGCCGCAACCTTTGCCTTTATTGCGATTATCCCCGATTAGCTTTGCCATTAAAGATGCAATCAAGCCGCTGAAACCGGAAATCCGCCGTAATATGCCGCGTCCGGAACTGATCCAGCGTGCCTTGCAGACGGCCACTGGTTCGCGGGAAGTGATGATGGCGATTTTAATGATTCGCCAATACCGCGAATTTATTCCGCCTGAAGTAGAAGTCAGCCGTGCCATTGTCGATGCCTTGTTAAATCTGGATGGTCGGGTGCATATCTCCATTTTTCTGGAAGCCTGCCAGAATATTGGCGGCATGCCGGCCAGTATCGGGCGGCAGTTCTTGACCAAGCTGGCCAAAATTATTCAGGAAGATGGGGAAATTGGCCTGTTAGATGCCTTGCTGCTGGAGCGGGTCAAATCTGAGTTGAACCTGCTGCCGCTGCATACCCCGACGGCGTTGGATGAAGTTAAACCGCAAATTGTGCGTTTAATTGATGCCTTATTGCATGTCCAGCAGATCAATAGCGGCAACCAGCTGGAAGTACGGGAAAAAATTTTACAGCGCGTGCTGACACCGTATGAGATGTCGCTGTATGAAGAAATTTCTGATGAGCCAATTGATCTGGCAGAAATTCTGAATGATATGGCCGGGCTGTTGTTGCGTGACCGTTTAAGTATTCTGGGTATTGCTGAAGCCTGTTTGTGGAATGACCGGATTATCACTCAGGATGAGCTGGATGTACTGGAGCTGCTGTACTGGCGTTTAGGCTTTGCCACCGAAGAAATGGTCGAGCGTATGCAGAAGAAAAACAGTTTAATGATTATCTAAGCACTCTATTTCTGAGTGCGGTAGGTGGATTGTGTCATCATCATTGAGCAGCTTTAATATGACTGGATGCAGAAAGCACAGCAAAACCGGACTAATCCGGCTAGAATAGCCCTATGGACATAAGTGACGATAGCAGATGATTGGGCATCAACGTGAGATTTTGGCAAGTTTGGGAATTGATATATGGATTCCCCGGGACGCTGCATCTCAAAATTTGCCCACATCTTCCTTATGGCGAGATCAGGCCCCGGCAGAACTGCTGACTGAAATTGTCATGCCGGCAGCTGTCGCGGCGACAGTACCTCAAGATATTGCCTTACAATTCAGACAGCCTGTTGCGGAACCACAAGTCTCTCCGCAAGAGAATCCAGTCGAAAGCCCGGCAGAACCTGTCACGCCTGCGGCTCTGGTGGAAGTGCAGCCTGCCTTACAGATTGATGCATTCCATTTACAAGCCATTGCTACAAAACAATATACGATTGTGCTGGATGCCACCCACATCAATGAGTCGCAGCAACAGTTATGGCGCAATATCCAGCGTGCGGCACAGGCAGAATTTTTTGAGCTGAATTGGCCCTTTGCTTTGCCTGAGCTGCAAGATGGCCGGGCGGTCTCGGTGTATGTGCAAGGTTTTCTGGATGCGATTGCACTGGAGAAAAAGATCATTGTGCTGGGGCAATTGCCTCATGTACAGTTAGCGCAAGCTACAGCGTTGCCCGCTTTGGCCGAAATGCTGGAACAGCCATTATTGAAAAAACAGCTATGGCAGGCTATGCAAGATAAAAAACACATGACGGATCAGGAATGAAACAAAAAGTTATCGCATTTAGTCAGGTTGATCAGGACGTTTTAAGCCAGCTGAAACAGCAGTATGACGTGGTAGAAATTAGCCCGAAACTGGGTGATGTTAATGAGCAGATTCGTACTCATGTCCAAGATGCTGATGGCATGATTGGTGCGGGGCGTTTGCTCAATGCCTCTAACCTGACGGGTGCAAGCCGTCTTAAAGTGGTTTCCAGTATCAGTGTCGGTTATGACAATTATGATGTGGACTATCTGACTGAGCAAAAGATTTATCTGTGCCATACACCGCATGTGTTAACCGAAACCACTGCTGATTTAGCTTTTAGTCTGTTAATGGGAGCCGCGCGTCAGCTGGCCTATCTGGATCGCTGGACCAAACAGGGCGAATGGAAACGTACCGTTGGCCCGGCCCAGTTCGGTCAGGATATTCATGGTAAAACTTTAGGGATTATTGGTCTGGGTAATATTGGTGCCGCCATTGCCCGTCGTGGGCGTTATGGCTTTAACATGAATATTCTGTACCATAACCGCCGTGAAAATCTGGCGCAGGCGCAGCCCTTAAATGCGCAATATCACAGTCTGGATGAGCTGCTACAACAGTCGGACTTTGTGGTGGTCGCGGTGGATTTAAACGCCGACTCGACCGCTTTAATTGGTGCGCGTGAATTTGAGCTGATGCAAAAACATGCGGTATTTGTGAATATTGCCCGTGGTTCCGTGGTCAATGAACAGGCTTTAATTGACGCGCTGAAACAACAGAAAATTTTTGCGGCCGGTCTGGATGTCTATGAAAAAGAACCGCTGCAAAGTTCGGAGCTCTTTGGTCTGGACAATGTGCTGACCTTGCCGCATATTGGCTCAGCGACCGCAGAAACCCGTAAAAAAATGGCCTGGCTGGCCTATAAAAATCTGGTGGATGTGCTGGAAGGCCGGCAGCCGGGCTACGCGGTCAATGGCGGATTTGCGTAAAACTTCCTAACACTTCGTTGCATATTTCTTCGATATTGAATGCTATATTCAAGACACGAGCAGATAATTTGAGAACGGCAATTTGAAACGGTTGTTTTTAGCAGGTAGTTTAGGCCTGCTTACAGCATTCACTTCGACACATGGGGCAAACTTCACCACTTCACCACAATTTAATGTGCCAGAAATTGGCGCAGGGGTGGGACTGATCGATCAGCAAAAAGAACGCATGATTGGTGAAAAAGTCTATCGTGAAGTGCAGCGTCAAATGCCGGTGGCGCAAAATCCGTGGCTGGAAGACCAGCTGTTCTCGGTCTTCTCGCATCTGCTCAGCCAGACCCAAATGGGCCAGCCCATTGGTCTGCTCATTATTAATGATCCGCAAATTAATGCCTTTGCCGTGCCAGGCGGTCTATTTGCCTTAAATACCGGTCTGGTGACTTCTGCGCGTAATATGGATGAAGTGGCCGGGGTGATGGCGCATGAAATTGCCCACGTGACCCAGCGTCATTATAGCCGTTCACAGGAAGCTTTTAAGGGACAGGGTCTGCTGGCACTAGCAGGTGTGCTGGTGGGTGCATTGGTAGCATCCCAGGCCGATGGTGATGCCGGTGCTGCCGTAATGATGGGTTCACAGGCTGCATTAATGGATAAGCAGCTGACCTATAGCCGTAATCAGGAACGTGAAGCCGACCGGATTGGCATGCAATATATGTATACCGCCGGTTATAACCCGCAAAGCATGGCCGATTTTTTTGAGGTAATGCATCGTGCCACCAGCCGGGTCAGTTTCCTGCCAGATTTCTGGTTTACCCATCCACTAACCACAGAACGGATGAGTGAAGCGCGTTTACGTGCCAACCAGTTGCCACGGGTGAAATCATCATTACGTGATGAAGAATTTGATATTTTAAAACAGTACACCTTGGTGGTATCCAATCAGGCGACAGAGCAGCAATTGCAGGTGCTGGCCAGCCGTAACAACTTTGCTGCACAACTGGCTTTAGCGGCCTTTTATACCCGGCAGGGAGATTATGCCTTGGCACAGCAAACGCTGGACCAGGCCAAAAATCATCGCCGTTTACATCATCTTATTAGCTTAATTCAAACTGACATCTATTTAGGGCAGAATAAGCTGAGTGAGGCTTATAAAGTGATCAGTTCGCCTGCGCGGATTATGCCGGAGAACCGGGCCTTGAATTACAAGCTGGCTGAAGTGCTGATCCGGCAGAATCAGCCGGCTGAAGCACAGGCACTGGTGCAAAAGTTCCTGAACAGGAACGAGCGTGATTTAAGTGCCTGGCGTTTGATGCAGCAGGCCGCCAATATTGATCGTAGTTCGCCATTACGCACGGTGAATGTATTGCGTTATCGTGCAGAACTGCAATACTGGTCCGGATGGGAGGAAGAGGCAATTAAATCCTTGCTGCATGCCCAGCGTCTGGCCAAAGACAATCAGGCCATGACTGCCAAACTGAAAACACGTACCACAGAAATGCAGCGGGAACGACAGCTCAAAATTTAACAGCATGAAAAATCATAATAACAATAAGGAGAACAATGATGTTACAGGGACAATGTTTATGCGGGCTGGTGTATTACCATTATCAGGCCGAGCTGGAAAAGACCATTTTATGTTTTTGCCAGCATTGCCAGCGTGCGCAGGGGGCCATGCTGGGCTGGAATAGCCCGATTGATCAATCCAAATTTCAAATTGTACGCGGACAGCAATATTTAAAAGAATATTTTCACAGTCCGAATAAGGCGCGGGTGTTTTGTCAGGAATGTGGTAGCCCGATTTATTCTTATCGTTTAGATTTACCAGGGATTCTGCGTTTGCGTTTGGGAACGGTGACTGAAGGCTATGTGCCGGCGCCGACCGAACAGGCTTTTGCGCATCGAAAACCGCAGTTTTTGCAAGTCAGTCTGCTGGAAACCTCTGTAAGGCATGGGGTTTAAAATGCTAGAATTCTGGCTCTTGGCTAAATAATGATTTTAAATAACGCGATGAAAAAATTATGGATGGGCATATTGCTCTGGGGGAGTCTGTCTGTGGTCCAGGCAGCGAGTGTGGAGCAGTATGTACTGGCGGTTGAGCAGATTAACCAGAGTTATAAGCAGCAGACCCGGCAGTTTTTAAAGGGCTTGAATCCGCAGCAATCGGGTTTTAGTCCGGCGCAGCAACAGCAGTTTTGTGGCATTGTGCAGAATTATATTGATCAGCTGTATAGCGCTGCAGATGAAAACCGTGCCTATCTGGATCCGCAATATCGCAACATGACCAAGCAGGATGTGGCCCAGCAGGTGTATTCATCTAAAGAAATGCAGATGCTGAAAAATATCAGGTCAATTGTGCACACTGATAGAAGTGACTCAAGAACTGCTTAAAACTTTAGGCAGTTTTTTTATTTTCGGGAAAATAAACTGATACAGCTGTTGATGCTGTTCGGGGAGGAAGTGAGGCGTATGCCTGACTTGAATTAGCTTAATTTGGCTTTAATTTTGGCAGATACTTGTGCAGGATCGGCGCGCCCGGCTATGAGCGGACGCAGAGAATTCATCACCTTACCCATATCTTTCATGCTAGTAGCTTCTTGCGCTGCAATCGTTTGCGCAATGATGGAATCAAGTTCTTCCTCAGTCATAGCTTCTGGTAGAAACTGAGATAACACCTCAATTTCGGCTTGTTCCTTACTAGCTAAATCTTCTCGGCCAGCACCTTCAAAGGCTTTAACCGATTCTTTACGTTGTTTAATTTGCTTTTCAATGACCGCAAGAACCTGAGCATCGTCAAGCTCTTTGCGCTCATCGACTTCGATTTGCTTAATTGCCGCCTGTAGACTACGAATGACCGTTAACTTGTCCATTTCTTTAGCGCGCATTGTCGCTTTCAAAACGTCAGTAATCTGGCTTTTTAAAGTAGTCATGTTTTAATCCAGGCAGTCAATCACAAATTAATCTTAGTAAAGGCGAGTAGTACGTACTGATTCACGCGCCAATTTCTTTTGGTAGCGTTTAACAGCAGCAGCTTTTTTGCGCTTACGTTCTTGAGTTGGTTTTTCGTAGAATTCACGCTTACGTACGTCAGCTAAAACACCTGCTTTTTCGCAAGAACGTTTGAAACGACGGATAGCTACGTCTACTGGTTCGCCTTCTTTCAATTTAACTTGTGGCATGAAGAATCCTCATTAAGTTATGGATAAGATCTGGGGCCGAATTGCCCTCGATCACAAGTGAAGGTCAGTATTTTACTCATTTACATCTCATATCACAAGTCTATAATAGTTCCCGCAATAAATTTGATACAGGTTATAGGCAGTTTAATGATCGTTTTAGGCTTAGAAACATCGTGTGATGAAACAGGACTCGCGCTGTACGACAGTGAGTTGGGTTTACGCGGACAGGTGCTGTATAGCCAGATCAAACTGCATGCCGAATATGGCGGCGTGGTGCCAGAACTGGCCTCACGGGACCATGTGCGTAAACTGATTCCATTAATGAACGAACTGCTTGAGCAAAGCGGTGTAAAAAAATCGGATATTGATGCAGTCGCCTATACCCGCGGTCCGGGCCTGATGGGCGCCTTGATGACCGGGGCTCTATTTGGCCGTACCTTAGCATTTGCCTTAAATAAACCTGCGATTGGCGTGCATCATATGGAAGGGCATATGCTGGCACCGTTATTGTCTGCAACGCCGCCTGAATTTCCATTTGTTGCACTTCTGGTTTCAGGGGGGCATTCACAGCTGATGGCCGCGTATGGCATTGGTCAGTATGAACTGCTGGGTGAGTCAATTGACGATGCCGCCGGTGAAGCTTTTGATAAAGTGGCCAAGATGATGGGCTTGCCGTATCCGGGTGGACCGAATATTGCCAAACTGGCCGAGCAGGGTGATCCGAATGCTTTTGCTTTCCCGCGTCCGATGCTGCATCAGGATTTAACCTTTTCCTTTAGTGGTTTAAAAACTGCAGTTTCTGTTCAAATGAAGAAACTCGGTGAAGAAAGACGTGATGCTGATATCGCTGCGAGCTTCCAGGAAGCTATTGTCGATACTTTAGTGAAAAAATCAGTGAAGGCATTGAAGCAGACTGGCTTAAAACGTTTGGTGATTGCCGGTGGTGTCAGTGCCAACAAGCGTTTACGCGAACGTCTGGAAGCAGATTTGGCAAAAATCAAGGCAACGGTTTACTACGCTGAGCCAGCACTGTGTACCGATAACGGTGCCATGATTGCCTTTGCCGGTTATCAGCGTTTAAAAGCAGGGCAGCAGGATGGTTTGTCTGTGACCACGACTCCGCGCTGGCCGATGACGGAATTGACCAATCCAGAGCAAGTATAAAAGAGCATGTAAAAGAGGCGAAAGCCTCTTTTTTAATGCTTATAATGCAATGAATTTAATAATTTTTTATTGAGTTAAAATGAAATCAGTCAGATATAAAGATTTAAATTTGGGTAATGGGATATTTGAAGGTTGGAATGATCAGCAGGGTTAGATGATATGCGGTTATGAATGGGGTAACTCTAAGAAAGATCAGGAGCAGTCACAGGACGCAAAGCCAGTTGATTTTAATATCGCTTGTACCTTTAGTAACAAAGTTCCGAGATATGGGCAGGGTGCTTTATCATGGCCCTATGATAATAGAATTAAACGGTGGTTTGTTTTATGGGGGCATCCGCTAGATAGTAATGAATATGGTCAGGATTTTGATAAGTCCATTATACAGACCAATTGGGCCAATACCTGCAATCATCAATTAGCGAATTACTCGCATCTGTTGAGCGAAGAACAGGTCAATAATTTTATAAATCATATCAGTACCTTAAAACCTAAGATTATCCTGTTTATGGGAAGTCAGCTGATACATCTTTTAAGAAATCCTATAGTTAAAGCCCGTTTTGAAGAAATTGTGGGTACAGAAATTCCAGATAGTTTTGTAGTGAAGCAAAAGAAAGAGTTTTCAGGAAGAAAATTTAAAATATATTTTTGTGAGTTTGAAAACTGTCAGATTATAGGTTTACCACATCCATCTTCAAGCCGCGGGTTATCTGATCGGTATATTGAATTATTTGAACCTGAAATGAATACGATCATTTCACAATTTAAAAAAGAAAAAGCGATTAATCCTTAAGATAGAAAGCCCAATCTCACAAGGTTGGGCTTTTCAACATGAGCGAACAGATTGTAGATGAGGATTTTCAATCCATAATCGCTATTTCTGTCTGGCAGAGCAATATAGGCAACTTAAAGTTGCTTTAACTGCGCAGACCCAATCCAGTGCTTCGAGAACTGATAAGCGGCACGACCAGAACGCTGCCCACGCGCCTGACACCAGCGTAAAGCTTCGGCACGCGCTTCAGCGGTGAGCTCCATCTCCGCCTTTTGCAGATAATGCTCGACAATTTCTAAATACAGATTCTGATCCATTGGATAAAACGACAGCCACATCCCGAAACGATCGGACAGCGAAATTTTTTCTTCAATCGCTTCCTGTGGATGCAGCTCGGTATATTGCGGCACATCTACCCGTGTTACCGGTGTATTTTCATGCATAAACTCAGGTAATAAATGCCGGCGGTTACTGGTGGCATAAATCACAAAATTACTTGAACCGGACTGTAATGAACCATCTAGCACGCTTTTTAAAGAACGATAATTTTCATCTTCGGCGTTAAAGGCCAGATCATCACAATAGACAATAAATTTTTCCGGCCGATCTGCAATCAGCTTCTGAATTTCAGGCAAATCCGATAAATCATCACGTTCAATTTCAATTAACCGTAACCCTTGTGCTTCATACTCGGTTAGCAGGGCACGCACAATGGAAGATTTTCCGGTACCACGTGAACCGGTAAGCAGTACATCATTGGCCGGTAAGCCTTTTAAAAACTGCAAGGTATTTTGAATTACTTTTTCTTTTTGTTTTTCAATGCCTTTTAAATCTTCCAGATAGATTTTTCGTGGCTGGTAAATGGCTTTTAACTGTTGATCCTGCCATTTAAAGGCCGATGCAGAAAAATCGGTGGCTTGCTTGAGTTCAGGCAAATGTTGCTGGAGCTGCTGTAAAATGGTTGCAAGCGAGGTGAGAATATTATCGGGTAAATCAATATGCGCCATGATTATTCAGCTTTTCGGTCTAGGTCAAAAGATTATCGGGTGCACAAACGACTGTATACCAAGGCGAAATGATTTAGCAATGAAAACATGAATTATGCAATTGAAGAATGTCTGAAATTTCTGCATAGTTAGGAGACATCGACAGATCAGCGCCTATTCAGCGAAGCGCAGAGGGAAGCTATGTTGTTTAAAGAGTTTAGCCAGGACATTAATCCTCATCAGGCCTATCGGATCAAAAAATTAAAACGAAAAATAGAACATGCCGAGAGTTACGAAGAATGGAAAAATCTGGCACTAAAAATAGATGAAGAATCGGGGGCGCAGGAATGGAAGTATGACAACACCTCGCCGTATTTTGATGCTGAAATTATTGCCCATCGTCTGAACTTATTACGCCGTTATCGCCTGGCAGAGCGCACCAGCGACCTGATGTATATTCTGCGCGAAGGCCTGACCTATGATGTGGCCAACATTGCCCATCCAATGCTGTTTACTGCGACCTATGTCGGCACCAAAAAAATTATTGAAGATTATATTGAAGAAGTCAGCAACAGTCTGACCTTTATTGCATCCAAAGAATGCCATTTACTCAGTACTCAGGAAAAGATCGAATTTTTTAAAAACTGTCAGGTGGCCTATGGCCAGCCGGCGATTATGTTTTCAGGCGGGGCAACCCTGGGTCTGTTTCATACCGGCGTGTGCAAGGCGCTGCTCGAGCGTGACCTGATGCCGCAAGTGCTGTCTGGCTCCAGTGCTGGGGCGATTATGACCGCCATGCTTGGCATTTCTAAACCATCGGAGATGATGCACATTTTAAATGGTGAATCGTTCTTTACCGAAGCTTTTCATTTCCGCCGCTGGGAAGATATTTTAAAGGGCAATGGCGGTATTGCTGATGTCCGTTATCTGAAAAAATTCCTGCTCACCAACCTCGGTGATGTCACCTTTGAAGAAGCCTTTAAGGTGTCCGGGCTGCATATCAATATTGCAGTTGCGCCTTATGATGCATCACAGGAAGCACGCATCATGAACAGTTATACCTCGCCAGATTTGCTGGTCTGGAGTGCGGCTTTGGCTTCCTGTGCGGTGCCGGTGCTGTTTCCGCCGGTGCGTTTAACCAGTAAACGGCAGGATGGGGAACATACACCCTATATGGGCAGAACCCGCTGGGTCGATGGCAGTGTGCGTAGTGATTTCCCGCAGGAAAAAATGGCGCGTTTATATAATGTGAATTACACCATTGCCAGTCAGGTCAATCCGCATGTGGTGCCATTTATGCAAACCGATGCCGAGCGTTTCCGTAAAGATATGCTGAGCTGGCCGGAGCGTATTGTGCGCCGTCAGGGCAAAGTGATTAGTAAGGGGATTATGGACTTTACCCGTGAACGTGTCGGTGGTGTGCCGACAGTACGCCGTCTGCTCGATCATGGCCATGGCATTGTCGATCAGCGTTATTATGGTGATGTGAATATTGTTGGCAAATATGGCTGGCGTCATTATAGCTATATGTTGCAAAATCCGCGTCCACACCTGTTCCGATTGCTGCAACGCGAAGGTGAACGCGCCACCTGGCCAAAAATCTCCATGATTGAAACCCATGCCCGCGTGGGTAAAACCATTCAGCATTGTCTGGAACTTTTAGAATATCAGCAGAACCCCGTTGAACACGCCAAATCCGAATTTATTGCCGTTTAGTCCGGCTGAACTTGAACACTATTGTTTTGAGTTAAAAACCAAGCCGCAAAGCTTCAAGATGGGGCGGCGTCTGTTTCAGTTTCGACAAGGGCAATCTGTATACTGGTTGAAAGCCCAGCAGAGGGATGCGCATCCGCAACTGAGCGCAGGTTTTTGCCGAGAGCTGGATTTTTATCGCCAGTTTCAGCAGGCAGATGCACCGGATTTTCTGCTACCTTTCTATTGTGCGCAAAATACCGAAATCCTACGCATCCAGCAGGAGAGCTTTCAGGATTATCTGATTGTGCCGGATGCGCCAGCGTTTTTTGCTTTAGCACCCTCACAATTTAGCCTAAGCCAGATTCAAACACGTTTGCTGCAGGTACTGGATAGCCTGGAACAGCTAACACGGTTGGGCTATCTACATGCAGATTTAAAAGTCGAACATTGGCGCGAATGGGCAGGGCAGGTCAAACTGATTGATTTTGAGCAGTTGCAGGCCATAGATGATCCGCTAATGTCCAATATGACTGCCACACCACGCTATATGGCACCTGAATTATTTCATGGTGAAGCCAAAACGCTGGCCAGTGATCTCTATGCATTGGGGATTATTATCTATGAATGGCTGACTCAGCGCCGTTTACAGGCCAAAAGTTATCAGGATTGGGCCTATTTGCATTGTCAGCAGCTTAAAATTGAGTTACCCGCAGCGTATTTGGGCTTTCAAGACTTGCTTGAGGTGATGCTCAACAAACAAAAAAGCCAGAGAGAAGTCAGTTTTTTTGCCTTAAAAACGCTGTTAAGCACTGAAAATGCTTAAGAAAAAACCAAAATAGAGGCTTTTGTTTTTTATTTAAACAAACAAGTGGCTTTTTCATAAAAAGGGCTTGTCATCGGGAAGTGATCTCTATAATATACACAGCCATCGGGGGCGTGGCGAAATTGGTAGACGCACTGGATTTAGGTTCCAGCGCTGCGAGGCGTGAGAGTTCGAGTCTCTCCGCCCCCACCACTTAAATATCAAGTGAGCTTGATTTTAGGTAACAGAGGATTGGTGTAATGGTAGCATGACGGTCTCCAAAACCGTTCGTCAAGGTTCGAATCCTTGATCCTCTGCCAGAATTTTGAGAAATCCAGCATTAAGTTGGTACCCGGTATGGGGGCGTGGCGAAATTGGTAGACGCACTGGATTTAGGTTCCAGCGCTGCGAGGCGTGAGAGTTCGAGTCTCTCCGCCCCCACCACTCAAAATCAGCAAGGTTAAACTCCTCGCTTCTTTTGTTGAACCGGCCAGCTTGAGTATTTCTTCAAAAAATTGGCATCTTTATATGGGGATGTGGCGGAATTGGTAGACGCACTGTGTTCAGGTCGCAGCGCCGCAAGGTGTAAGAGTTCGAGTCTCTTCATCCCCACCAAATTCTGAAAAAGCAGGGCAGATGTCCTGCTTTTTTATTGCCTGTTATTTTGTCAGGCCTTTATCTCGCCCAAAGAAAAGCCCGCAGAACAGACGGTTCAACGGGCTCAAGTTATGAGAACACTTTATTTTTCTCGATCAAAGAGTGCGTAAACGAATTCAGGCTTTTAAGTGGTCCTCAAATTCTTCACCGAGTTGTACGGCTAGTGCATTGCCGGCCAGTTCACCAGTGACCAGACCATATTCTTTTTTAAAACTAAAGGTAAAACCACGGCCATCGGCTAAATTTTTGACTGAATATCCCAGTTTTTCTAACCAAATACGAAAGGCAATTAAATTTTTAGCTTTTACCACTTTTTTCACGAGTGTACTCCCTTATCTTCAATAAAGTATAGATATGGTTATATCAAGATTTTTTAAAGGGCAAAATTCAAGAATGTGTCAAAAAATATTGAGACTGATGATTTTTGCAGCAAAAAAGACAGAATTTGAGCGCCTGAAAAACATGTATTGATGAATATAGCGGCAGAATTTTAAGCAAATTTTAAATTAATTGATTGATATATTTGATGTATTTTTATTCTAAATTTTCAACATTATCTATGGGCTATTTAAGCCGGCTTGAAATAATTTGTTAAATATTGATGACAACACATCTTTAAGTATTTCTTACAACCTCGGCCTGGCGCGAGATAAAAAGTTGTAGCGATCTGCCGGCTATAATTTGCATACGCTGAGTGATTGATGGCTTTATTTTAAGCCATAGCGGGCCTGGAGATCGGGTATCATAAAGTACAGCCACAGGAGTGAGTAAGATGACGCCAAATACCATTGAAGCTGACGTACAGCAGACCATTCAACAGATGCAGCAACAGGGCCAAACCCCGGTGGCGGTAATGCTAGGCCATGAAGACTGGCTGGTCTTTACCGAACAATCGCAGGTGGCCTACACCCCATTTGGCAGTGCGCGTCGTTATCAACCAGCGTTGGGCGGCTTACTGCTGGTACGCATTGATGAAATGAATGCGGTACGTGTGGTGACACAGACCGAGCTGGATGCGTATGCGGCCAGTCACCAGCTGTTATAAACCGGTTAAACCGCTTTAAAAATTATCTTTCATTTCACGTAATTTTTGGAATTCTTCGACGCTGTCCACCCGTAAAAAAGGATTGGTCTGCAGTTCCAGTTCAATGGTACTTGGCAAGGTCGGCTGATTTAGCAGGCGTAAATCTTCCACCTGCTGATAACGCTGTTGTAGCGCCAGATTATCCGGTTCAACATGCAGGGCAAATTTGGCATTGGACAGGGTATATTCGTGGGTGCAGTACACTTGGGTGCGCGCTGGTAATGCCGCCAGACGGTTTAAAGAGTGATACATCTGCTCAAAGGTGCCTTCAAAAACCCGGCCGCAGCCCATCGCAAACAGGGTATCACCGCAAAACAAGGTATCGATGGCATCCATAAAATACACAATATGCCCCAGGGTATGGCCGGGAACCGCCAGTACATCCACCTGCAGATCATGAAATTTAAAATGGGCTTCATGCTGCAAAGGGTGGGTGATAAACGGAATTTTACTCAGCTCTTCGCGTGGTCCATACACTGGAATATTGCGTGATTGCAGCAGCTCCGGCACACCCCCAATATGGTCTTTATGCCAGTGAGTCAGCCAGATCTGGCTTAAATTTAAACCATGCTCACGGCAATACTGTTCCACCGGTTCGGCTTCGGTGGGATCGACCACAATCACATCTCTGGATATGGTATGTTCCAGCAGCCAAATATAATTCTGTAACTGGTTCTGAATATCCAGCAGATGCACTTTATAGTTGCTCATTCCTCACCCCCACATAATATAATGCCCAGTATAGCCTGAAAGCGATGTTGTCGTCGCTGTGTATCCAAAATTGATCTTTGACTGAAAAGGTCTACAATAAGCCACGTTTCAGTTTTCCCCTGCACGTTCATGAGTTTTGCCTATCGCGCCGATATTGACGGTTTAAGAGCGATTGCCGTCCTGTTGGTGATTTTTAATCATATTGGCCTGTCTATTTTCCCCGGTGGTTATATTGGCGTCGATATTTTCTTTGTGATTTCGGGCTATTTAATTACCTTAATTTTAAGCAAAGAAATCCAGAACCAGACTTTCTCAATCGGTCGCTTTTATAAAAAGCGGGTGGTGCGTTTGGCACCGGCCTATTTTACTGTACTGAGTGTGGTGAGTCTGGTGGCCTGGCAGGTGATGCTGCCCGATGAGCTGAGTCGTTATTTCGACAGTGTCTTTTATGCCACGTTTCTGATGGCCAATATTTATATGCAGCGTGAAGTCGGTGATTACTTCAGTCAGAGTGTCAATGAAGTGCCGCTGCTGCATTTATGGTCGTTGGGCGTTGAAGAGCAGTTCTATATTTTCTGGCCGCTGATTCTGCTGTGCTTTATGAAAAGAAGTAACCGGCAATGGGGTCTGCTGATGGTCGGATCTTTTATTCTCATGTCGTTGCTGTATGCGCAGCAGCAGTTGAGCGTGAATGCCGAGAAAGCCTATTACAGTATGCCGGTCCGCGCCTTTGAACTGCTCTTGGGTGCGCTGATCTGCTTTTTGCCACAAATAAAATGGTCAAAATGGCTGGCGCAAACGCTGGTCTGGAGTTGTCTGGCGCTGTTGTTAGGCACGGCAATGTGGTTGGATCACGCCACACCATTTCCGGGCGCAATGGCGCTGATTCCATGTCTGGCAACGGCCTTGATTATTTATATCGGCCAGAGCGTGCAGTCGCAGAATGTGGTACTGACCAACCGTTTTAGCCTCTGGATGGGCAAAATTTCCTATCCTTTATATTTATGGCACTGGCCGGTAATTGTACTGTTCAGTATCTATATGCTGCCAGTTAATGCCGGTTATCAGCTGGCTATGGTGCTGCTTAGTATCGCGCTGGCCTATCTGACTTATCGTTATATTGAACAGCCGAGCAAAGGTTTTGTGATGGCTGCCAATTACAAGGTCATTCTGAGCGGTTTTGTGGCGCCGGCGCTCTGTTTTATTGGCGTGGCGCAGCTGGTCAGTCAGCATCAGGGTTTTCCGGAGCGGCTAAGTCCGCAAGTGCAAAACCAGATGGCAGCCTTAAATTCGTTTGCGCATGGCATCCGGCAGAAATGTCACAGCTTTCCCAATCCTGGAACGCTGGCCAATCCGCAAGACTGTGTGCTGGGTGTGGAAAAACCGCAGATTGATTTTATGCTGATTGGTGATTCACATGCCAACAGCTATACCGGACTGCTGGATGTCTGGGCCAAAGATGCTGGACTGCGCGGTTATGACAGCACTCAGGACACCACTATTTATTTACCGGGTGTCCAGCGTGGCCGTGGTGAGCATGAAGTGGCTGCCTTTCAAGCCCGCAATGACGCAATTGAGGCGCATTTAAAACAGCATCATTATCAGTTTGTGGTGATGTCAGCTGCCTTTAGCCAGTATCTGGATGCCGGGCATGATCTGCATCCGAGCGCAGAAGAGGACAGTCAGGTCGCGAATCATTTAGACAGTTATTTTGCCGGTTTACAGGCTGCGGTGGATAGTGCACTGGCCAGCAGCGAGTATGTAGTGATGCTGATGGATGTTCCGGTGATTGATCCGGATCAGGCCAATTGTTCATTACGCCGTGAATGGCTGGGGATTGAGCGTGAATGCGCGGTGTCGGCAGAGGAATTCCAGCAGAGCAATGCACCAATTTATCAGTGGATGAGCGAATTGCAGCAGCAGTATCCACAACTGATTGTGGTCGAGCCGACCAAGGTGCTGTGTGATGCGCAGCAATGTGATTTAAGTGTCGAGGGAACGCCGCTGTACCGAAATCAGGATGATGATCATCTCAGTTTTAAAGGTTCGGAAGCGCTGGGGCAGGCCTATTTACAGCAATACGGCAATCCGCTGAAATCGCTTTAATCTTTCTCGTTTGCACAAAAAAGCCGTGAATTGATCACGGCTTTTTTATTGTATTTCAGCTTAGCGGATTTTCGCCAGGAAACGGCCCAAGCGGCTAAGCGCTTCACGTAATTCATTTTCAGCTGGCAGGAACACCACACGGAAATGATCTGGGGTTGGCCAGTTAAAGCCGGTGCCTTGAACCAGCAGCACTTTTTCGGCTTTCAGGAAATCCAGCATCAGTTTTTCATCATCTTCAATGGCGTAGACATTTGGGTCCAGTTTCGGGAAGCAGTACATCGCACCTTCTGGCTTGACGCAAGACACACCCGGAATTTCGTTCAGCATTTCCCAGGCAATATTGCGCTGTTCATACAGACGGCCACCCGGACGGATCAGGTCATTAATTGACTGATAGCCACCAAGCGCGGTCTGAATCGCATATTGCGCCTGATGGTTGGCACACAGACGCATAGAGGCCAGCATGTCCAGACCTTCAATATAGTCGGCTGCGCGTGAACGGTCGCCAGTAATGGCCATCCAGCCAGAACGGTAGCCGGCAATACGGTAGGCTTTAGATAAACCGTTGAATGAAATACACAGCTGATCACCAGCCAGGGCTGCAACCGACACATGCTCAATGCCGTCATACACGATTTTGTCGTAAATTTCGTCGGCAAATAAAATCAGATCATATTTTTTTGCCAGCGCGACAATCTGTTCCAGCACATGACGTGGATAAACTGCACCGGTCGGGTTGTTCGGGTTAATAATCACAATACCGCGGGTATTGGGTGTGATTTTGCTTTCCATATCGGCCAGATCTGGATACCAGTGATTTTCTTCATCACATTTATAGTGAATGGCCGTACCACCCGATAGATTGACCGCCGCCGTCCATAGTGGATAGTCCGGCATTGGAATCAGCATTTCATCGCCATCATCCAGCAGGCCTTGCATGGCCATTACGATTAGCTCAGACACGCCATTGCCGATATAGACATCATTAACGTGCAGGTCAAAAATGCCTTTTTGCTGATAATACTGGCAAATAGCCTTACGTGCCGGGAAAATCCCTTTGGAGTCGGTATAACCGACTGCATTTGGCAGGTTCAGCGCCACATCGTTAATAATTTCCTGCGGGGCTTCAAAGCCGAAGGGGGCGGGGTTACCAATATTCAGTTTAATAATTTTATGGCCGGCTTCTTCCATTTCATTGGCCGCTCGTAACACAGGTCCGCGAATGTCGTAGCATACATGCTCGAGTTTTGAGGATTTTTTAATTTCGCGAGGAGTCGTGTTACCTGTGGACATAATTCCATCCAATTATATGTTTCTGTTAGCAAAAAATAGATTACGCAATTATCACAATCTATACTGAAATTTAGCTAGATATTTTGCAAGCTCTAGCGTAAATATGGAAGTACTGAAGCATGACATTGAATGTCAAAGATTTAAAGGAGTTAGTGATGGGAAAACTCAATAAAACAGACCGAGAATGGCAAAGAGAGTTATCACCAGAAGAGTTTCGGATTACACGACAAAAAGGAACCGAACCGGCCTTTACAGGGAAATACTGGAACAGCAAACAGGATGGGGTGTATGTGTGCCGTTGCTGTGGAGAAGCCTTATTTTCTTCCGATACCAAATACGACAGCGGCAGTGGCTGGCCAAGTTTCTACCGTCCGATTGCCCCGGGGGTCGTGGAAGAACATAACGATCAGTCGCATGGCATGGTGCGTACCGAAATTGTCTGTCATCATTGTGATGCACATTTGGGCCATGTTTTTGATGATGGACCGCAACCGACCGGCTTACGCTATTGCGTCAACTCGGCGTCATTAGAACTAAAAACACAAGAAAAAAGTGATGAGGAAACCTATCCATGACCAACATTTATCAGTTTGAGGCTGAGTTGTTAGATGGGAAAAATAAATCATTTGCCGATTATGAAGGCAAGGTTTTATTGGTGGTGAATACCGCCAGCAAATGCGGTTTTACCCCGCAGTTTGCCGGACTGGAAAAGCTGTATGAAAAATACAAGACCCAAGGCTTTGAGGTGCTCGGCTTTCCCTGTAACCAGTTTGGTGGCCAAGACCCCGGTTCCAATGAGCAGATCGGGGTCTTTTGCCAGAAAAATTATGGGGTCAGCTTTCCCATGTTTGCCAAGGTCGATGTCAAAGGCCCGGAAGCACACGCAATTTTCCGTTATTTAACCAATAACAGCAAAGGCATTTTGGGCAACGGCATCAAGTGGAACTTTACCAAGTTTTTAATTGGTAAAGATGGCAAAGTGCTGAATCGCTATGCACCAACCACCAAGCCGGATGCATTGGAACAGGATATTGAACAGGCTTTACAAGGTTAATACAGGACAAGCGACTTCAGCATCAGCTTTAATTTTGGGGATGATCCTCATCCATGCAAACAGTGTTTAGCCCTGCCTAAAATGAAAAATCCACTCAATAGAGTGGATTTTTTAATATCAGCACCTACAAAATCGCTTTGAGGCGTTGAATCACCTGTTCGCACTGGGCGATATCGGCCACCAAGGCTAAACGGACATGATTTTCACCCGGATTACCTTGCTCGGTTTCACGCGATAAATACCGGCCCGGCAACACTTTAATATGCGCTTTTTCCATCAGCATTTTGGCAAAGGCTTCATCATTATCAACTTTGAGCCAGTAATAGAAACCGGCATCCGGTTTTTGTAAAGGGAGTAGTTGCCCCAGCTCGCTTTGGAACAAGTCAAATTTGGCGCGGTATTGCACGCGGTTGTCTTCAACGTGCTGCTCATCATCCCAAGCCGCAATTGAGGCCAGTTGATGCTGTACCGGCATGGCTGCACCGTGATAGGTACGGTATTGCAAATACGGTTTCAGTAAATCGGCATCGCCGGCAACAAAGCCTGAACGCATCCCCGGCAGATTGGAGCGCTTGGACAGCGAATGGAAAACCACGCAGTTTTTATAGTCGTCGCGGCCTATTTCGGCACAAACTTCGAGCAGACCGGTCGGGGCTTCATCAAACCACAGTTCTGAATAGCATTCATCCGAGGCAATCACAAAACCGTATTGATCAGACAGTGCAATCAGCTTTTTAAACTGGTCTTTGGACAGTACCGCACCGGTCGGGTTGCCCGGCGTACAGACAAATAGCAACGCGGTTTTTTCCCAGACTTCGGCTGGTACGGCATCAAAGTCACCTAAATACTGGTTGTCTTCGGTACAGTTAATGAAATACGGCTTGGCCCCGGCCAGTAAGGTTGCGCCTTCATAAATCTGGTAAAACGGGTTTGGCATCACCACATACGGTGCATCTTCACGTTTCACCAGTGCCTGTACAAAAGAGAAGATCGCTTCACGGGTACCTGAAACCGGTAAAACATGGTGATCTGCACTGATGCTGTTCAGCTTGAAACGGCGACTCAGCCACTGGGCAATGCTGTGGCGTAATTCAGGCAGACCCTTGCTGTTCGGGTAAGTCGATAAATGCTGGAAGTTGTCAATAATGGCCTGTTTTACAAATTCCGGTGCCGGGTGCTTCGGTTCTCCAATCGAGAGGGGAATCAGCGGTAAATCGGCCGGTTGTATATCCTGAAAAAGTCGGTTTAACTTTTCAAATGGATAAGGGTGCAATAAAGACAAACTTGAGTTCATGTAATCGTTACCGATAGGTTGATGTTAATGTTGGCACACCTGATTTGAGGCTTCATCAAGTGCTGCCTTTAATTTGGCCGCAAAGCTTTTGGCTTCTTCTGCATTCATAGGCGTACCATCTTTTTTGGTGACAAAGAAAATATCTTCAGCACGTTCGCCTAGAGTGGCAATTTTAGCAGAATGAATATCCAGCCCCTGCATCATAAACAAGCCGCCGACTTTGGCAAGTAAGCCCGGCTGGTCAAGTGTCGCAATTTCCACCATGTTCTGGTTGAGTGCGGCATTCAGGCTGATGTCGACAGTATTTTCAATATCAAAATGGCGCAGCTGGCGCGGAATCAGGCGCTGCATCAGCCCCGGATATTTGTCTGACTGGCTTAATGCAGTGACCAGTGATTGAATCACGGTGTCCTGACGCTCGGCATCGGTCAGCAGGGTACCAAAACGGTCCAGTACCACATAAGTATCTAAACTAAAGGCTTTGGTGGCGGTAATAATCCGCGCGTCCTGCACATCCAGATTCATGCGGTCTAAAATCGCCACGGTGGTGGCAAACAGGTTTGGCTGATCCTGAGTATAAATAAAGATCTGCACGGCATCCTGGGCATATTTACGATGAGCGCGCATCAGTACTAAAGGTGCCGGATTGTCACTGTGCTGCAAGATGGCGCGGGTATGCCAGGCAATTTCATCGGCGGTTTCTTTCAGGAAGTATTCATCGCCCAGTTCCTGCCAGACTTTTTCCACTTCTTCCAGCGAGAAATCCTCGACCAGTAATTCGCTGGCCGCAAATTTGGTGTCTTCAATCAGCATCTGATAATCCACCGGACGACCCAGGCCGGAACGGATCACATCACGGGCATGGGTGTATAGCTGGCGCATCAGCGAGGCGCGCCAGGTGTTCCATAAGGTTGGATTGGTGGCGTTAATATCGGCCACAGTTAGGGTATACAGATAATCCAGATGTTCCATATCGCCCATCAGTTCGGCGAAAGCTTTGACCACATCCGGATCGGAAATATCTTTTTTCTGTGCAGTGACCGACATCAGCAGGTGGTTTTGCACCAGCCAGGCCACCAGATTGCATTCACGTTCGGTAAAGCCATGCGTGCGGCAGAAGGCAATCGCATCGGCGGCGCCAAGTTCACTATGATCGCCGCCACGACCTTTGGCAATGTCATGGAAAATTGCGGCCAGATAGACAATGTCACGACGCGCCAGACGCTGGAACACCGAGCTGACCACCGGAAAGTCTTTGGCAAATTCCGGTTCTTTAAAGCGGTTCAGGTTGCGAATCAGCAGCAGGGTGTGCGCATCGACGGTATAAATATGGAACAGGTCATATTGCATCAGGCCGGTAATCTGCCCGAAAGCCGGAATATAGTTGCCCAATACACCATAACGTTTCATTGCCACCATGGTGTCATACAAACGGTACGGTGAGCGTAAAATCGCCATAAACAGCGCCTGATGGACCGGATTATCACGAAAATCGCGGTCAATGCGTTTGGCAGCCAGGGTCAGCAGACGTAAGGTGCGGGCACGAATCCCGGTAATTTCAGGACGATTGGCCAGCAAGTAGAAAATTTCCAGAATCGCACTTGGCTTTTCAGAAAAAATCTTGTGATGCTGCACTGCCAGTTTGCCATCGACCAGTTTGAAGTTTTCATTAATTTCTTCAATCTGGCGTTCATATTGCGGCAGACGCGGGGTAATCACCGATTCATTAAAATAGGCCAGTAACATTTCATTTAGCGTCGACACCTGCTGCGCGGTGCGGTAATAACGCTTCATGAACTGTTCAATCGGATAATTTGGTGATTTGCCTTCTTCACGGACATAGCCGAACTTGGCTGCAATATCACGCTGATAATCAAACAGCAGGCGGTTTTCATCGCGTTTGGTCAGCAGGTGCAAATAATGGCGAATTTCCCAGAGGAAACTTTCGGCTTCTTCCAGTACGCCCAGCTCAAACTCGGAAATAAAACCCAGATGCACCAGATCATAAATACGGTTGACACGGAAATGCCGTTTGGCAATCCAGCCAATCTGGTTAATATCGCGGATGCCACCCGGTGCAGTTTTAATATCCGGCTCTAAATTGCTTTCGGTATGGTTGTGCTGAGCATAGCGTTTGGCTTGCTCTTCCATCTTGGCATCAAAAAAGGTTTTATCGGTCCAGGTTTGCGACACAATCCGGCGTGGCCATTTGGCCAGATGTTCATTGCCAATAATCAGTCGTGCTTCAATTAAAGCGGTGGCCACAGTCAGGTCATTGGTGGCCTGAATCACGCAATCCTGAATGGTACGCACGCTAATGCCGGGTTTGAAATTACCGACATCCCACAGCGATGAAATAAAGGTTGAAATCAGCTTTTCCTGTTCCGGCGAGATTTCATCTTCTGACAGGATCATGATGTCGACATCGGAATAGGGCAACATTTCGCGGCGGCCATAACCGCCCACCGCAAACAGGCCTAAATCGGTCTGGTCCAGTCCGGCATGTTGCCACAGGAATTTTAGCGCCTCATCAATAAAATTGGAGCGCGCCAGAATAATGTCACGGATCGAATGTCCATTTTCAAAACATTCCCCCAGCTGATGTTCAACATCACTTTGCCACTGATTAATGGCCTGAATGTCATGGTTACTTTTTACGTAATTCAGCAAGGGTAAGGTGTTGATCATGAACAGCGTTCCGTGTTGTGCGACTAGTTTTGATTGACACTGACGTTTTGTGCAGTAGCGTAAGCCAGCTCACGTGCCTGCTCAGTGGTTTCTGCGCGGGCGGTGGCCACACCCATGCGGCGACGCTTGAAGCCTTCCGGTTTGCCAAACAGACGTAAATCAGTATCCGGGTGAGCTAAAGCAAGATTCAAGCCAGAAAATGACAGGTTCTGGTCATCCACACCGGCATAAATCACTGCACTGGCAGCCACACTATGACGCGCCGTGTTCACTGGCAAGCCGAGAATCGCACGGGCATGTAATTCGAATTCACTCTGGTATTGTGAGGCCAACGTGACTAAACCGGTATCGTGTGGACGAGGTGACACTTCACTAAACCACACTTGATCGCCTTTGACAAACAGTTCTACCCCAAAAATACCGCAGCCGCCAAGTGCGCTGGTAACCTTGTGGGCAATACGTTTGGCTTCTGCTAAGGCCTGGCTGCTCATTGGTTGTGGCTGCCAGCTTTCCACATAATCACCGGCATCCTGACGATGGCCAATCGGGTCGCAGAATGAGGTTTCAATTTCACCAGTTTCTGGATGTTTAGAGCGTACCGTGAGTAGGGTAATTTCAAAATCAAAATCAATCTGCGATTCAACAATCACGGTGCCCTGATTCACACGGCCACCGGTTTGCGCATAGTCCCAGGCGGCATCGACTTCATCAAAGCTTTTTACCCGGGATTGGCCTTTGCCTGAGGAGGACATCACCGGCTTCACAAAGTTTGGATAGCCAATATCATCACAGGCTGCACGGAAGCTTTCCAGCGAGTCGGCAAAACGGTAGGCAGAGGTTGGCAGTCCCAGTTCTTCTGCAGCTAGACGGCGGATGCCTTCGCGGTTCATGGTCAGATTGACTGCCTTGGCTGATGGAATCACGGTAGCAACGTTTTGCGCTTCAATATCCAGCAGCACTTCTGTGGCAATGGCTTCAATTTCCGGCACAATCAGATGCGGTTGCACCTGAGCAATCAGCTGTTTCAGTGCGTTAGGATCGGCCATATTAATGGTATGGGCATGATGCGCCACTTGCATGGCAGGGGCATGATCATATCGGTCGGCGGCATGCACTTCTACACCTAAACGCTGTAAAGAAATCACCACCTCTTTCCCCAATTCTCCTGAACCCAATAGCAATACTTTAAATGCCGAAGCTTGAAGAGGAGTACCAATCGTCACGCTCATGTAATTCATCCATGCTTGATTTTACGGGCTTTTAGCATAGCAGAACTGCACCGCGATGTTAGTGCCGATTCGGAGAAAATCGTGATTTTGTCCAACAATTTTTAGACGCAGTGGGCAAGAGGAAATACAGTGTTGAAAACGCAGCACAACTGCAGCACTGCGTCAATGGGTCTGGTGTTGAAGTCAAAACCTAGAAGGAAAATGGAATATAGGTATAAATCAGGCCATAGGTCACGGCCGCAGTCAAGGTGGCCGGTACAATTTTCTTGTATTTAAAATACAGCCCGGCCAGCACTATAAATCCGACCAGCATGGCAAAACTTTTATTGGGCGTTTCCAGTAACGGTGGCAAGGTCGCGACCACCAGCATTGAACTGATTGCGGCAATACCAATTGAACCCAAAGCAATCTTTAGCCAGAGGGCACCCCGTTTTTGTGAGTCCTGCTGAAACTTCTGAATCACAAAAAACGGTCCAAAGCGTGAAGCAAAATTGGCGATGCCGACCACAATCCCGACCAGAATAATTTCAAGATTCATGTGAGCCTCCTGCGTATGCATCATCCGGTTGTTTTAAGACATAGTGTTTGAACAGACCTGCAAAAATGCCCGATAAAATACCAATAAAGATGGCAGCGGACAGGTCAATGAAATAGCAGGCGATAGCTGATACCACCAAAGTCACACTGACCACAAAGGTATGTTTTTTCTCAAAGGCGGCCAGCAGGAAACTCAGGAACAGGGCCGGTAACAGGAAATCCAGTGCGGCTTGTAAAAACTGCGGCAGCTTACTGACCTGATCGGCAAACAGACCGCCCAGTAAAGAACCGAGCGCCCATGACATCCAGCTAAACAGACTTAAGCCGAGCATCCAGGATTCCGACCATTGTTGCCGGCGCTGCGACAGCTTGATCATGCCAGAAGCAAAGACTTCATCGGTCAGGCCCCAGGCCCAGATCGCGGTTTTCTTTAAATTGAGCCGGTCCTGAATCAGGTTGGTTAGGGCCGGGCCATAGAGCAGATGGCGAATATCCAGTGCAATGACAGTCAGGGCGGTCATCCAGATGGAGGTGCCGCTGCCTAACAGGGCCACCACCAGAAACTGGCTGGCACCGGCATACATGGTGCAGGATAAAAACAGGGCTTCCCAGGCGCTAAAACCGAATTGGGTCGCCGAAACGCCAAATGCAAAAGAAACGGGGAGATAAGTAAAAATAATGGCTTGGCTATCTTTAGCGCCTTGCCAAAAACCGGCTGGCTGTGTGGAAAGCGTTTTGTGTTCAGACACGACACACCTGAAGGAGAGTTGAACAAGGAGTCAAATGATGATTGTGTATTGTACCCGAATTCACTAGCATAGTGCCGAAATGTTTGTTGAAGCGAGCCAGATATGTGGATGTTCAAAACACGTCAATTTGTGGTTGCGACTGTACTGGGCAGTAGCCTGTTATTACAGGCCTGTGGGAGCGATCAGTCCGGTGAAAAACCGGAAATTAAACCTGCACCGAAACTGACCAATGATGCAACGGCGTATGCAGAAGCGGCCTGGAAGCTGATGAATGAGGTGGAACCTTATGTTTATCGCAAACAGCGCAATTTAATTGAAGATAATGTACGCAAACCGGCGCGCCAGTTAAGCACCGAATGGCGCATTAACGTCAAAATGACCGATTCAGTCACCGAAGGAAAATATGCCTTATGCCGTAAAGCACTCACCAGTCTGGAAATCTGGGCGCGTGCCACTTTGGAAAGTAGCGCAACGGTAAGCCAGAAACAGGCCGATTATGAACGCGATAAACAGCAATGTGCCGATGCGATTGCCCATCCGGAACTGGGCAATACCGATCCCAAACAAAAAGGCAATGCGATTGCGACAGCATCCTGAAGCATCAATAAGCGGAGTTCTGGCTCCGCTTTTTTAATGGCGCCGCCGTATTAAATTGATCTTTGCAATCAGAATAGCGATTACATTACACAATTAGTCTGCAAGATATTGGCGCATCTTTCACGGTGCTGAACGGTTATGGTGCGCTTGAGTGCACTGAAATCAAGCGCTTTCGAGAACTGGAAAGCGTAGGGAATTCAATAACATCTCAGTAAATCAAAGAAGATATCAAGATCGGTTCGCTGATTGATTAATTTTCTTGCTTAAATTGTGGTGAGCCAAAGATTGCTCTTCAAAAAAAGAGTATAAAAAAACCCTCAAATATTTGAGGGTTTTTCATTGATATCAGGCGATTACACGTTAAAACGGAAGTGTAAAACATCACCATCTTGTACGATGTAAGTTTTACCCTCTAAACGCCATTTACCTGCTTCTTTGGCACCGGCTTCGCCGTTGTATTGTACGAAATCATCATAGGCCACACATTCAGCACGGATAAAGCCTTTTTCGAAGTCGGTATGAATGACACCTGCCGCTTGTGGAGCGGTTGCACCGACTTTCACCGTCCAAGCACGTACTTCCTGCACACCGGCAGTGAAGTAAGTTTGTAGGCCGAGTAAGCCATAACCTGCGCGGATGACCACGTTCAGACCAGGTTCTTCCATACCCATCGCTTCTAAGAATTCAGCACGTTCATCATCTTCTAATAATGAAATTTCGGCTTCAATCTGGTTGCAGAGTGGTACTACAATCGCATTTTCAGCTGCTGCCAGTTCACGTACTGCATCTAAATGCGGGTTGTTTTCAAAGCCATCTTCCGCCACGTTGGCAATATACATGGTGGGTTTTAAGGTTAATAAACCAAAACCACGAATCAGTTTACGTTCGTCATCGTCCAGATTGGCTGCACGTGCCGGTTTGCCTTCATCCAGTAATGGCAGGATTTTTTCTAGCACGGCTTTGGTCGCAACTGCTTCTTTGTCGCCGCCTTTGGCTGTTTTGGTTAAACGGGTCACGGCTTTCGATACCGTTTCTAAGTCGGCCAGCGCAAGTTCAGTGTTGATGGTGGCAATATCGTCCAGCGGGTCAATTTTACCATTGACGTGAATGACGTTTTCATCTTCAAAACAACGCACCACGTGAGCAATCGCGTCAGTTTCACGGATGTTGGCGAGGAACTGGTTACCCAGACCTTCACCTTTTGAAGCACCTGCAACCAGACCGGCGATATCCACAAATTCCATGGTGGTCGGCAGGACACGTTGTGGGTTTACAATGGCCGCCAGTTTGTCTAAACGCGCATCCGGCACCGGCACAATACCGGTGTTTGGCTCAATGGTACAGAACGGGAAGTTTTCAGCAGCAATTGCAGCTTTGGTTAAGGCGTTGAAAAGAGTCGATTTACCAACGTTAGGCAGACCTACAATACCACAATTAAAACCCATGAAATGACTCACAAAGTGTTATTCAAAAATTGTCGCTGATTTTACATGAAAGCCAGCATAAAGTCAGGTCATGGCGGGGATGTTTGTTGAAAAAGCATATTTCTGAAATATGTGCTGCGGATGGTGGGTAATGCGTGCCGTATCTTTGTTGATTTTTAAACAGGATAGCCTGACCTAAATACGCTTGATGAAGCGTTTGGCCGAATACCGGCGATTTTTGAATAAAAAGCGCATTGTTTTTCAGCAGCAGTATGACTAAAGTAGCCAATGGATGTTGGCTGTTCAAATTATTGAACAAAAAATAAAAATTGACGGAGAAGATATGCGTATTTTGTACCAGTTTCCTTTATCTCATTTTTGTGAAAAAGCGCGCTGGCTGCTGGATCATAAGGAACTGGATTATAACGCGCAGAATTTAATTCCGGGCGTGCACCGGGCTTTTGCCAAGCTAAAAACCGGACAAAACAAGCTGCCGATTTTACGCGATCAGGATCAATGGATTGCAGACAGTACCCAAATTGCCCTGTATTTAGATGAGGTGTATCCGGAACATACCTTATTACGCCCAGACCCGACGCAGCGCAATGAAGCACTGGAGATTGACCAGTTGGCCTCGACGCTGGGTTATCACGTTCGCCGCTGGGGACTGGCACATACTTTATCTGAAAGTGAACAGCCTTTAGATTTGCTGATTGGTGAAAAAGGTTATTTACGTCAATTTGAAAAATATTCCAAACCCATTATGAAGATGCTGATTTCCAAAGGCTATCAGCTGGATCAGGACAAGGTTGATGAATCGGAACAGGAAATGCGCCGTTTAATAGCCGAATTAAACCAGCGTCTGATTGCCAATGGTGGCGCATATTTTGTTGGTGAGCGTTTAGGTCTGGCGGATATTGCGGTCTGTTCCATGCTGGCCCCGATTCTGGAAATTCAGGATACACCGTGGGAAAAAGAGCAGGGCGAAACCTTGTCTGAACAATTCCTGCAATTTAAACAGGAACTCAGTGATTTACCCTTAGGGCAATATGTACTGAGAATTTATCAGACCGAGCGTCATGCACGTGTGGACTGGCGCGGTATCTAAACGGCAACCATAAAAAATACGCGCCTGTAGCGCGTATTTTTTTGACTTTATCAACTCTATTAAATGAATGTGGTGGATGAATCCAGATCAATTGCAGGCAGTTGCGGCGCAAGGCTGAGCAGGTCAAAGTTGCTGCTACTGCTCTCTGTATTGGTCGATTGCAGAGCTTCTTGAAGTTCAGGTAACAGGTTGTCCAGACTCAGACTGCTGTCTGCTCCTGTACTGGCGCCTTGTAACAGATCTTCCAGATTAAAGTCAGTTGAACCAAATGCATCGCCCAAGCTGTCAGTAAGATTGCCTAGGTCAAAGTCTGTGCCACCGTCAGTCAGACCTTCCAGTAAGCCACCTAAATCAAAACCACTGCCGATGTCTGGGAGACCGCCAAGTAAGGCACTTAAGTCAAACTCACTGCTGCCACCTGTTAAGCCTTCAAATAACTGGGTCAGTGTTTCAAGGTTCAGATCACCGGTGTTATTGCCGATGAGTCCTTCAAACAGTTCAGAAATCGTTTCAAGGTTAATTTCACCCGTATTACCACCGATTAAGCCACCGACCAGTTCTGAAATTGCACCAATATCAAAGTCGCCGGCGCCACCGCCAATCAGACTACCGACCAGATCAGCAATGGCTGCAATGTCGAGATCACCTGAACCACCACCAATTAATCCGCTGACTAATCCGGCAATTGCACCGATATCAATATCGCTAGCGCCACCACCGATGAGACCACCGACAAGCTCAGCACTCGCTGCGATGTCGATATCGCCTGAACTACCACCCATCAGACCGCTTACCAGCTCTACGATTGCACCGATATCAAAGTCACCCGTACCGCCGCCAATTAAACCACCAACCAATTCAGCAATCGCTGTGATATCGAGATCGCCTGAACCACCACCGATTAATCCACTGACTAATCCGGCAATTGCACTGATATCAATATCGCCAGCGCCACCACCAATTAAACCGCCAACCAATTCAGCAATCGCTGTGATATCGAGATCGCCTGAACCACCACCGATTAATCCACTGACTCATCCGGCAATCGCGCCAATATCAATATCACCAGCACCGCCGCCAATCAACCCACCAACCAATTCAGTAATCGCTGCGATGTCGAGATCATCCGAACCACCACCCATCAGGCCGCTCACCAGTTCTACGATTGCGCCAATATCAAAGTCGCCGGCACCACCGCCGATGAGACCACCGACCAGGTCAGCAATGGTACCAATATCCAGGTCGCCCGTATTACCGCCAATCAAGCCACCAATCAGCTGGCTGATGGCTTCAAAATCCAGATCAGCAGTATCACCGCCAATCAGACCACCGATTAAATTGCTAATTGAGCCCAGATCAAAACTGCCCCCATTGGCTTGGGTCAGTTGATTAATCAGGCTAGAAATATCCAAACTGCCGCTATTACTTCCTGTAAACTGGCTGATTAAATTGCTAAGACTGCTACTGTCCAGGCTGTTTCCAGACAACAGACTTTGCAATAAGCTGTCGAGGGTTGGGGCAGAGGGGCTGGTGAGTTGTCCAAACCAGTTCGACAAGGTCGAGCTGATGCCACTGAAAAAGCTGCTGGTTTGGGTTTCGACAGTTAAAACCGGGCTGAGCTTGCTTTTCAGCAAACTGAAAGATTTAAAAGCCATGAAGACGATTCCTTGTGTTCTTATGTTTTTGTTTTGCTGGTGTTGAAACGCATCTTTTTTTAATCTATTTGTATACACTTGTAAAAGATGAACGTTCTGGAATTAGCTGTATTTGGGCAGAGAAGGCAATTTAAACGCAGTAGAGAGAAGGAAATTTTTGAGAAAACAGCGGTTTATTGAAGCTAACCGTTTATCTGTTTTTAAAAGATCAAGATAAATGGCAGAGGTCTGATCCGTTAGGCTACAGTTGTGTCTGCACATCATATCTTGAAAAAAAATTTCAATAGATGAAAAAATAATGAGAAATAAATATTGTTGTGGTACTGATTCGGCTAAAATTATAAAGTGTCATTGCCTGTTAAAAAGAGTATAAAAATGGAACTGGATCGCTTTGATAAGCATATTCTTGAAATTTTAAGTCATGAAGATGTCAATTTAAATGAACTGTCGGAGCGGGTGAATTTGTCGGTGAGTTCGGTACATCGCCGGATTAAAAGCCTGATTGATCATAATATTATTTCAGGTTTAAAGCGGGAAATTAATTACCAGAAACTCGGCTTTAGTCTGCATGTCCTGTTGCAGGTGTCGCTGAGTAAACATGATACCGATACCTTTGCCAAGTTTCTGGAAGAACTGGAAAATATTCCCGAAGTGATTAATGCCTTTTTGGTGACCGGGCAAACCGCTGACTTTATTGTAGAAGTGATTGCGCGGGATATGGAAAACTACAGTGACATTTTACTCAAACGCATTGGTAAAATTGACCATGTGGTGGCGCTGCATTCGAGCTTCGTGATTAAAGAATATAATGTTTTAAACTGCTCGAATTTGCTCAGTAAAGTTTAATTTCTAAGAAATAAAAAACGCGCCATCTGGCGCGTTTTTTATCTGTAAGTTTTAAGCATCTAAGGCTGCTAAAACGTCATCAGAGAATTCAACGTTGGTATAAACGTTCTGAACATCATCCAGATCTTCAAGCATATCAATCATTTTCATGATTTTTTTAGCCTGGTCGATGTCGGTGATTTCAGCTTTGGTTGATGGGCTCATCACCACTTCAGCATTGTCAGATTTTAAACCTGCTGCTGCTAAAGCATCCTGAACGGTACCAAACGTTTCTGGAGTGGTAATCACCAGAATTTCATCTTCAGAGACTTCAATATCTTCTGCACCGGCTTCTAATGCCACGTCCATGATCTGATCTTCTAAAGACACATCTTCAAACGTAATTTCACCACGTTTGGTGAATAAGAAGGCCACTGAACCGTTGGTGCCTAAGTTACCATCGGTTTTAGAGAAGCAGTGACGAACGTCTGGTACGGTACGGTTTAAGTTGTCGGTCATGGTTTCTACAATCACAGCCACACCGCCGACACCATAACCTTCATAGGTGACTTCTTTTAAGTCATCGTTATCTTCACCGCCAGCACCACGTTGAATCGCACGGTTAATCACATCACGTGTCATGTTGACCGATAATGCTTTTTCGACTACAGCACGTAAGCGAGGGTTGCTCCCTGCATCCGGACCGCCGAGTTTAGCAGCAGTTGTCAGTTCACGAATGTATTTGGTAAACAACTTACCACGACTAGCATCTTGTTTGGCTTTACGATGCTTGATATTGGCCCACTTGGAATGACCCGCCATGCGAAATATGCTCCTTGTAGATTGGCTGTATGCCGATCGAATTGCACAGATTCTACCATAAGCCCTTTTTCTGAAAAAAGGGCAGGGTTTTAAGTTTTAACTGAAAAATTTACGCTGTTTTCACGTCTGGAATAATAATATCCAATCCGGTGTTTTCTTTATAGAGCTGTTTGATCAGCGCGAGATCATGCGCCAGGTCGGTTGGATAAATTTTACCAAAAATCCCGCCTTGCTTGGTTTTAGAGTTGGCATACATCAGCACAATCGGCACATTGGCGGCTTTGGCAATATGCCAGAAACCGGTACGAATTGGCTTACGTGCTTCACCATTTTTGGCACGGGTCGCTTCAGGAGCAATCACCAGATTGAATTTTTCATTGCGCTGGAACAGCTCCACCATTTGTCCCACGATGTCCTGATTGGCTTTACGATCAACCGCAATACCGCCCACGGCTTCAAGTACCGGTTTAAGTGGACCTTTGAATAATTCTTTCTTGATTAAGGTATGAATTTTCATGTCGAAAATTTGGAAGATGGCCAGTGATAGCACTGCATCGAGCATTGAGGTATGCTCAAAACCAATAATGACCTGTTTATCTTCCAGAATATCAGGTTCGACATTATAGCTCCATCCGGCAACTTTAAATGCAGCTTCGCCAATAAATTTTTTTAACATGGGTACAGAGTAAAACAAACGAAAGCGCATAATTTGTGCTTGTTCGGCTTTAGAGTCAAGGGTTAATTTGTGCAACTGTGCAGAAAAAATAAAGACCTGTTTAGCCGCAGAATATAATCTAACAACTTATTGTTTTTAGATATAAATTAAAAGTTATTAAGACTTAAAATAAATGAGTATATAGAAAATTACTATTAAAAAAGTGAAAAAAAAGCTATTCAGCAGATAATTTAAGCATTAGACTTTTGTCGTAGATAGGTCGTAGTTCAGGCCAATGTCCAACTTTAGGCTTAACCTCAACAGGAATAGCAAAATGACATATTTGACCGCACTAATTGTTGCTTCGCTCATTTTAATGGTGATTGTGCTTTGGTCTATTGCTGAACTTGTGTTCGAATCGCGCAAAGAAAAGTCACTGAACTCAAAAAGAGTTTAAAATTTCAGCAATACGAATACTTTATAAGTTTTTGTACTCACGGTATAAAGTTATTTCAAAAAAGTATAATTTTTTATTGATTTATTGCTTTTTTATCTTAAAAAAAATAAATTTCGAATTTACCTCTCATGATATGAGCGCAGTTTCAGTGCAATGCTTGATGAGATGATGTTGTGCAATTTCCTGCTAATTTTTGGGCTTCTGGTTAACTGTTGTCTTACTGTACAAGCGATTTTGAAAGGGCTTGTAATTTAAAAAAATCTTCGATAGTATTCATGGCGCCTGAACTTGTTGATATATAACAATTTCAGTGAAAAGGGCCTATAGCTCAGTTGGTTAGAGCAGCGGACTCATAATCCGTTGGTCGACAGTTCAAGTCTGTCTGGGCCCACCATATAAATCAACCACTTACGTGTACTAATCGTAGGTGGTTTTTTATTTTCAGAAGTTATATAAGCACTATGTAAGCAAAATTAAGCTATAAAAAACACTCAATAACTATATAAATATTTGGATTCATAAATGAAGTGTAATAGAGGCTTAGGGAATTAAAATGGGCTAGATGAGTTAGCATTTACCTCTAAACAACCAAAGTTAAAGTTGTCTCATAAATTATTTTCATATAACGGCTTTGTTGCATAAAGATTTTAAAGATAGAGCTTTCCTAAGTTGTTTAAATTTAAGTGACAACTTGGGTGTGAGGTCGGCCGAGCTCCGTAAACTTATTTAAGATGGCCACACGTGCATGCATCTCGTTGACTTGGCTATCAAAATTCCGAGCACTGAGCTTATCGCCTAATAATTTGATGCAGTGCATCTTGGTTTCTACCAGACTTCGCTGATGGTAGCCCGACCATTTTTTCCATAGTGTCCTGCCTAAACGTTTAACAGTGCGAAGTAATTCATTTCGCTCTAGCGAATGAACTTTTGTATCTTTCCAAGGCTTCGCATTTTTTCTGGGTGGAATAATCGCATGGGCATTTCGATCTGTGATCAACTGGCGACACCGCTTTGTGTCATAAGCACCATCGGTATAAACGGAGTCAATATGCTCATCTTGAGGAATCTGATCGAGTAAATCACCAAGTACTTGTGAATCACTGACATTATTTGTCGTAAGCTGAACGGCACGTATTTGCAGTGTTTCAGCATCTATACCAATATGCAGTTTACGCCATTGCCGACGGTATTCAGGCTGATGCTTCTTACGCTTCCATTCGCCTTCACCTAAAAATTTTAAACCCGTAGAGTCGACGAGTAGGTGTAACCCATCA